>JAZRUP010000042.1:0-3496 GCA_045652645.1 Eubacteriales bacterium
GGAACCGTTCTTTATGAAAAGAATGCGGATGAAGCCTTACCTCCCGCGTCGGTGACTAAAATTATGACTTTGCTTTTGGTTATGGAAGCAATAGATGCAGGCACTCTTAAATGGGACGATACAGTTACCGCAAGCGCTCACGCAACTTCTATGGGCGGCTCACAGATATATCTTAAGGAAGGTGAGCAGATGACAGTCGAGGATATGGTAAAGAGTGTCGTTATAGCATCCGCAAACGATGCAGCCGTAGCTTTAGCGGAACATATTTCCGGAAGCGAGGATGTATTTGTCGATAGAATGAACGCGAGAGCAAAAGAGCTCGGAATGAACAATACAAACTTTGAAAACACGAACGGACTTGACGACACTGCGGAGAATCACGTTATTTCGGCACGTGATATTGCCATTATGTCAAGAGAGCTTATAAAGCATAAGAAGGTTCTTGAATACAGCTCCACTTGGATGGATACCGTAAGGAACGGGGAGTTCGGACTGACCAATACCAACCGCCTGGTCAGATTTTATAAGGGCTGTACGGGACTTAAGACAGGTTCGACAGCAAAGGCGAAATTCTGTATAAGCGCGACTGCCGAGAGGGATGGAATGTCACTTATAGCCGTAATTATGGCATCTCCGTCAAGAGACGAGAGAAATGCCGCGGCTAAGACACTTCTTGATTGGGGATACGCCAATTATGAGTTTTGCAGAATTACACCTAAAATACCGATGTCCGTGACAATAACAGGAGGAGAAAAGGAGCTTTGCAGAATTACGTCGGACGAATTTTGCGCAGTACTTCCCAAAGGAAGCGCTCTCAAAATAGAAACCGTAACAGCGATACCCGAAAAGCTTTCAGCTCCGACCTTAAAGGGGCAGAATATAGGAACTGTAAAATATAAGCTTGGAAATGAGATAATAGGGGAAACGCCAGTCGTTTCATCCGAAAATATAAGCAAGATAGGATTTTTTGGGATACTTAAGAATGTTTTTGCATATTTTTTACTTAAAAAATGAATAAATAGATTTTAAATATATTGACTTTTTGCTTTTTTTAAAGTATAATAATTTTAAAGAACAATAAATAAAAATTTTATCTATGGGAGGAATTAGAAATGTCCATAAAACTTAATGACAAGTACGTAAAGAACTTTATTACGGACACCGAGATCGAGGCATACCGCGAAAAGGTAGTCGAGACTGACAAGATGCTCAGAAACAAAACGGGAAAGGGAAGCGATTTTCTCGGATGGATGACTGCCTCCTGCGCATACGATAAGGATGAGTATGCAAGGCTTCAGGCGGCTGCGGAGAAAATTAAAAAGAGCTGTGATGTTTTTATCGTTATCGGTATCGGAGGCTCTTATCTCGGATCTCGTGCTGTTATTGAGCTTGTAAAATCTCCCCGCTACAATTCAATGAAAAAGGACACCCCCGACATTTATTTCTCGGGATGTAACATAAGTGCTACCGATATGCGCGAGCTTCTCGCTCTTTGCGAGGGACGCGACGTTTGCATAAACGTAATCAGTAAGTCAGGAACGACAACGGAACCCTCCATAGCTTTCCGTATTTTCCGTCAGTATCTCGAGGACAGATACGGCAAGGAAGGTTCAAAGGACAGGATCTTTATTACAACAGACCGTGCTCGAGGAGTTCTTAAGCCTCTTGCGACAAGAGAGGGATACGAGACCTTTACTGTTCCGGACGATATGGGCGGACGTTACTCGGTTCTGAGCCCTGTTGGACTTCTTCCCATTGCTGTCGCGGGAATTGATATTATGGAGCTTCTCTCGGGTTGTGAAGAAGCGCGCGTAGCGCTCTCAACTGCGGATATAGACAAAAACGACGCTTACCGTTACGCTGTTATCCGCAATATCCTTCTTGAAAAAGGCAAAGGAATCGAGGTTCTCGTGGGATACGAGCCAAGCTTCCAGATGTTCTCTGAATGGTGGAAACAGTTGTTTGGTGAATCCGAAGGAAAAGATGGCAAGGGAATTTATCCCGCATCCGTTATTTTCTCAACAGATCTTCACTCTCTCGGTCAGTACATACAGGAGGGTCAGCGTCAGCTCTTTGAAACTGTCCTGTCGCTTGAGAGCGCAGACGATGATCTTTCCGTTCCCGACGATGCGGAAAACATTGACGGACTCAATTTCGTTTCGGGTAAATCCCTATATGAGGTAAACCAAACCGCAATGAGAGCTACGATCCTTGCTCACGTTGACGGAGGAGTACCTAACCTCGTGCTTGAGGCAAAGGACAGAACCGCAAAGACGGTTGGTTATCTTATCTACTTCTTCTGGATCTCCTGCGCGATGTCGGGATACCTTCTCGGAGTCAATCCTTTTGATCAACCCGGAGTTGGAGCGTACAAGAAAAATATGTTCGCACTCCTCGGCAAGCCCGGTTATGAGGCCATGGCTGAAGAACTTAATGCAAAATTGCAGTAAATATGTAAAATAATACTTGCAATTTTGAAAAAAATAGTGTATAATAGAGTTACAGAATAAAAAAGTCAGGAGGACTTTAAAATATGCTCAAACTTATAATTGGCGTAAAAGGCACAGGTAAAACCAAAACACTCATCGATATGGTCAACAAGACCGCTGAGGAATCCGCAGGATCCGTTGTTTGCATTGAACGCGGTGTCAAACTTAGATATGACGTAAAGTATAAGACACGACTTATCAATACTAACGATTATCTCGTGTTCGACGCTCAGTCTCTCTTCGGATTTGTCGCAGGTATTCTTGCAAGTAATCACGATGTTACCGACCTTTACGTTGATTCCGCACTTAAGATATGCAACGACGATATAAACGCTTTTGAGAAGATGATTATTGAGATCGACGAGCTCGCAGAAAAGCATAATGTCAATGTTGTTATGACTTCTTCTATACCCGTTGAGGAAGCATCTGATATAATTAATAAGTATACAAAATAATAAAAAATACAATGCACTTAACGAAACCCCAAGGTAGAGTTAAGTGCATTGCTTTGTAAATGAGTGAATTTAATAAAAAAAATAAAAAAATGTTTGATTTCTATTGACAAAAGCTTTTCTTCGTGGTATAATACACAAGTCTTGGGGCATTAGCGCAGTTGGGAGCGCACAACACTGGCAGTGTTGGGGTCAGGGGTTCGAATCCCCTATGCTCCACCAGAACAAGCAAATCCGAACTGTTTCGTTACGACGGAACTGTTCGGATTTTTTTTATTTTGATTATCCATATTAAATGATACCGCCGAGAGTACCCAAAACGGTTACTCTCGGCGGTTTTTTTATCGTTGAATCATCACGTCACAATAGCAGTTTTTCGACGGCATTTCAAAATCACCATTTTTCTGTGCGTAAGCAACTATGGTAACATATAAGTTCGAAAACATATTTTGACACATGCGATCAACATCGTCACTTAAATGCTTAGGAAACAACTTTTTGTAGTCGGCAATGAAGGTTTCTGCAATCTTCGAATATTCGGGCATGAGTTCCGCA
>JAZRUP010000043.1:0-2562 GCA_045652645.1 Eubacteriales bacterium
ATGCCCGTGCCGTAAATTGAGATACAATTTTTAATAAATCCCTTTTTCAAAGTTTTTGAAGATTCTTAAGGAACTTTTCTCAAAAAGTTCCTTAAGCGGGGTGCAGGGGCAGCGCCCCGCTTATATACCAACTCAAGAAAGAACATAACCTATGAAAAGACCAAAGATAAAAATCGCAATACCGTCTTTAATTATAGCCGCCGCGCTTGTTTTGTCAGGCGACACGGTTCCGCTTTTAGCGGTATTTTCATCTGCCGCGCTTCACGAGATTGGGCATATTGCCGCGGCACGATCTCTCGGCGTAAGATTTTCCGAGTTTTCCCTTAGTCTTCTCGGCGCGCGCCTTAATACCGAAACGAAGCTTATCTCTTATAGATCCGAAATAATACTCGCGGCGGCGGGTCCTGCAGTAAATCTTGCCGTTTTTTTGATATTTTTTCCTCAAAACTCTCTCGGAGGCGCTATAGGCGAGTTTTTCTCCTATCTCACGGCCTCCTCTCTCGCTCTCGGATCTCTGAATCTGCTTCCCATAACGACATTTGACGGCGGGAGGATACTCTATTCCTTAGTATCTCTCGCAAAAGATCCCGAAACAGCATCAAAGCTTTTGCGGTCTCTATCCTTTTGCTGTCTTTTTATTATGTGGAGCATGTCGGTTTATCTGCTTATAAAAACAGGCGCATCACTATCTCTTTTTGTTTTTTCCCTGACTCTTTTCGCAAGATTTTTTATCAACGAATAACGAGATTTTATTATTTATAAGCAAGAATTCGGGAGAAAATGCCAAAATATTCCCCAAAAATCGCAGAAAATCACGTTTTTTGAGGGCTAAACACGAAAATTTAAGAATTTTTATAAAAAATGTATTGCATTTACAGAGATTTTCTGTTACAATATAGCGCGGAATATTTGTAGACTTTTTAGTCCAACCTTTCCGAAATAAATAATTATTTTGAAGGGGTATTTATGCGAAATGGAAAAGAAACTCATTGAGCTCAGAAACATCAGTAAATCCTTTGATGGTGAGGCGGTGCTCCGCGGCATCGACCTTGACATTCACGACGGAGAGTTTATGACACTTCTTGGCCCTTCGGGCTGTGGAAAGACCACCACTCTACGTATAATCGCGGGCTTTGTTGCCGCCGACACGGGTGAGGTCCGCTTTGACGGTCAGATAATAAATGACCTCCCTCCCCACAAGCGTCAGGTAAATACAGTCTTCCAGAGATACGCGCTTTTTCCTCACCTCAACGTGTATGAAAACGTAGCGTTCGGACTTCGTCTAAAAAAGCCGAAGCTGAAGGAAACGGAGATAAGAGATCAGGTCGAGGCGATGCTGAAGCTTGTCAATCTCAAGGGATTTGAAAAAAGAAATATATCTACCCTCTCCGGCGGTCAGCAGCAGAGAGTGGCTATCGCGCGCGCGCTTATAAATAAGCCGCGAGTTCTTCTTCTCGACGAACCTCTCGGCGCGCTTGACCTCAAGCTCCGTAAGGATATGCAGAAAGAGCTTAAGGGGATCCAGAAGCAAACGGGGATCACCTTTATATACGTTACTCACGATCAGGAGGAAGCCCTCACTATGTCCGACACCGTAGTCGTTATGGCTGACGGTAAGATACAGCAGATAGGTACTCCCGTTGACGTATATAACGAGCCCGAAAACGCTTTCGTTGCCGACTTTATCGGCGAGAGCAATATCGTTGACGGTATTATGCTTGAAGATAAAAAAGTCCGTTTTGCGGGTCACACCTTTGAGTGTGTTGACGGCGGATTCGCCAAAAACGAACCCGTTGACGTCGTTATCCGTCCCGAGGACGTTGACGTCGTTCCCGTTGACCGTGGTATGAGAAGCGGACAAGTTTCTTCCGTCACCTTCAAGGGCGATTATTATGAGATAATCGTTGACGTTGACGGTTTCAAATGGATGCTCGAGACCTCGGACTTCGTTGCCGAGAACAGCCTTATCGGTCTTTACATTGAGCCCGAGGCTATACACGTTATGAAAAAATCCGAATATTCCGGTATGTTCGGCGACTATTCCACCTTCAGTGACGAGATGGATCACCTCGGCGATCCCACGGAGGACACTGAGGGATGAAAAACAGAAACGCATTTCAGAAATTAGCGGCTGTTCCGCATTGCGTTTGGGTAGTTATGTTCATAGTCGCGCCTCTGCTCTTCGTCATAGGCTTTGCCTTCAGAGGAAGTGACGGAAGCTTCGCGTTTTCAAATCTTGGAGAACTCTCGCAATACGGAAATGTTTTTATTCTGTCCATAGCCTTCGCGCTTATAGCGACAGCAGTATGTCTGCTTATCGGATACCCTTTGGCATATTTTATGTCAAGGCAATCCCCGCGCGCGCAAAGAATACTTATGGTTCTCGTTATGCTCCCTATGTGGTGCAATCTTCTTATAAGAACCTACGCGCTTATGGCGCTTCTTGACAACGGAGGACTTATAAACTCATTACTTGAGAGCTGGGGACTTCCCAAAATACCGATAGTCGGAACTAATTTCGGCGTTATTCTCGGTATGGTTTACGATTTCCTGCCTTATATG
>JAZRUP010000044.1:0-3266 GCA_045652645.1 Eubacteriales bacterium
CGGAGTATAAGGAAAAGGTGAGATACAGACTCGTGCCCTTCGTTTGGTGAGCGCTACTTAACTAAATCAAAAAACACCCTATGTTAGGAGTGATACTCTTATCGGAGTATCACGCCAGTTCTATTCGCCTGTGGCGAGTGATATTGCTACGCAGTGATATTCGGCTCGCGCCGAGTGGTATTCGCTTCGCGAGTTTCAGGGCGAATAGAATACCACTGAAGCCGCAAGGCTTCAATATCACTATTGCGCAAGCAATAATATCACTCTTTGCGAAAGCAAAGAATATCACTAAAAAAGCAGAAAAAGAGAGAGAGCTTCACGGAATTTTGTAACCGCGTTACTCTCTCTTCTGTTTTTATTGCAAGTTTCGCATTTGTTTAACAAATGCACAGGGCTATGCCCATACCCCTTATAAAATTTCTCCGTTAAGAACATCACGCATTGGGTTTTGGCTGTATTTTTATATACAAAGGCGGATTTTTGTGTTATAATAGACTTGCGCAAAAAATTTTTTGAAAAAATTTTTCGCTTTTACCCAACCTTTTCTTATCTTTCCGTGTCTATAAGACAAGCGCTTATTTGACACAGCTGTGCAACACACAAATAATTGAAAGGAGGACGCATATTGCTGTATCAGGATCAAAACGATGAAACTCTCGTAATGCTGACGCTTGCGGGAGAGGAAAAGGCGTACGAGACTCTCGTCGTACGCTACGAAAGAGCCGTGATCTCAGCGGCGGCATCGGTGACGCGTAACGAGTTTATGGCTGAGGACGCGGCGCAGGACGCTTTCGTTACGGCTTGGATGAAGCTCAATACTCTTAAGGAACAAAATAAGTTCGGAGCGTGGGTCTGCCGTATCGCCAAGAACTGCGCTCTTAATATGGTGACACGTTACAGAAGCTTTATTCCGATCGACGTTGTTGAAAATCAAAACGTCGGGGATAGCGGAGACGTGAATCTTGCCGAGCTTTGTGCGCGCTCCGAGGATCAGGATGAGCTGAGAGAGACTATAAGTAAGCTGCCCGAGAAGATACGGATGATAATACATCTGCATTATTTTGAGGGGCTGTCCGTAGCGGAGATCGCGGACAGAATGAGAATTTCCGTCGGAACCGTCAAATGGCAGCTCCACGACGGAAGAAAACAGATAAGAAAGGAACTTTGCGCAATGAATGAGAAGTGGAATGACACACTTGTAAGAAAGGTTATGAAAAAGGTCGAGGAGCTTAAGCTCTGGCAACTCAAGAACGATAAAAGCGGATTTGAGGTCGTGTATCGCGACGTACTTCGCGGCGTTGAGGAGCTTCCCGAATCCTCTGACAAATACCACGCGCTTGCCGACGTGCTTATGCGCGGCTGGTGGTGGCTTCCGGGTGAGAAGAACGACGCGCTTTTCGCGCGTATCAAGGAAGCCGCGGAGCTTGGTAAGAATGACGAGGTAATGGAGTTTATCGTTACCCGCGAGGACTCGCAGGTCTATGGAGGCGCGCGTATTGATTTTATGCGCGAGAAGCAGATACCGAGACTCGAGAAGGCGGGATTCGTCAAGGCTCTCGCACGTGAGTGGTTTTGGCTTGGAGCGACATATTTTGGTAAAGGCAAGGAAGAAGATGCAGTCGAAGCTTATAATAAAGCAAGACAGCTCCTGCCGTCATCCGAGCGTTATAACGGTTTCGCGTCGTCGGCACTTTCTATGCTTGAAAATTATAATGAAAACTACAAAGAAAAAGACAAAAACAAATACCATTTGATGGCAGGAGTGGACGAATTCCGATATATAAATTCTAAACTTCACCATTGGAAAGGCGAATGGTTTGGAATCGGATATCTCCAATATGATAGACAAGGTAATGTTATTTTTAACAACGCCGAAACTTACGATTGCTCTCTCCTTTATGACCTCGCTGTCGGAGAATCGGTAAGCGCGGGAGGAAGCACGTTGACTCTCGTGTCGGATAGCGAGATCGTTACAACCCCTGCCGGAACATTTGACGGTTGTGTGCTGTATAAAGAAAAAAAGAATTTTGAAAGAGGACAACACATTTTCAGCACCTATTATAAGGACGGCGTAGGTATAGTTAAGCAGACGCATACTCTCGGCGGTGTTTCAAGCACGAAGATTTTAAGCTCTTATGATATTAAGGGAGGAAAAGGACTTCTTCCGCTGTCTTACGGAAACGCATGGGAATATACGGATGACTGTAATCCCGAGTTTGCTTTGTCAAAGCTCAAATGTACCGTAACTTATGCCGACGCGGAAAAGGTTATAATCGCGTCGTCAAGCGAGTACGAAAGACTAAAGTACGATGAAAATTCGTGGTCTGATATGATAGAGCAAATGCGAAACGGATATTGCACTCGCGGCGACAACTGTAAAATATGCGATGTTTACAGCGTAATTGAAAAAGCCGAGGCGCTTGCGAAAACGCCTATGGAAAAGGCACACACAAAAGCTGCCGCATCGGTCGCAAGAAGAATTCTTGATACTGACCCGACATTTAACCCCGAGTGCAAAGCGACGGGACATTGGAATTTCTTTAATAGGAACACTGTTGTTAATAAAAACGGCGCAGTATATTTTGGCGGTAACCGTCGGTGGGCATTTGAGTGGAAGCGCACGGGAACGGGATTTGCCGATGAACATATGATCCTCAATAATGACATTTACGGAATTTTGAATGATGCGACAAAGTGTATCTGGTCCGACGAATGGCGCGTCGGCGCTACGCCCGCGGTTGAATATATGCTTTGGGACACGAACCCCATCAAAACGCAGATAACTTGCGAGGATGCGGGCAGTATTACTGTCAAAGCGGGAACATTTGATAATTGTATGAAGGTTTCTCTCGACATAAAAGGACAAAATGCCGGACTTTCATATCGTGGCGGCAAAAAGGAATATTATTTTGCCGAGGGCGTCGGAATCGTTCGCTTTGTAACGGAATACTGTAAAGGAGCTAAAGAGGGAGTGTATGAGTTGACCGCATATGAAGGCGAGGGCGAAGGGTATATGCCTCTTGGTGACGGATTTATGCGCAGATATGAGGCGATCGGTCTTCTTGACGGCTTTGTGGGAGCTGTTGAATATACCTACGTTGAATCGGATGAAGGCGAGCTCGTAATATTTGAAGACAGAACGGGAATCAGAGAATTGCCGCCGCCTATATCGTCTTACGGCGCGATAAAGGGAGAGATCGAAGAAGAGAACGCGTGGGATATCAAGAATCCCAAAGAAGGTCACCTA
This sequence comes from Eubacteriales bacterium, assembly GCA_045652645.1. Classification (GTDB taxonomy): domain Bacteria; phylum Bacillota; class Clostridia; order Oscillospirales; family CAG-272; genus RGIG3994. The sequence continues at coordinate 3,248 of JAZRUP010000044.1, forward strand.
CTTCACGCCGTTAATAACC
>JAZRUP010000045.1:0-3130 GCA_045652645.1 Eubacteriales bacterium
CTTCAAAAAAGAGCCATTTCAGACGCTCTCATTTCGGGTGTTACGATACTTACAGGAGGTCCCGGAACGGGTAAGACCACAGTTATCAGAGCGCTTATCCAGATCTTTCAGAATATGGGACTTGAGGTCGCGCTTGCCGCGCCTACGGGACGAGCTGCCAAAAGGATGTCGGAAGCTACGTCTCACGAGGCAAAAACAATACACCGATTGCTTGAAATGGGATATGCGGATGAGGATTCTAACAGGGCTACGTTCGCGCGCGATGAAAACGATCCGCTTGAGGAGGATGCCGTTATTATTGATGAGGCATCAATGATAGATAATTCGCTGATGTATTCACTGCTAAAAGCTATAAAGCCGGGCGCGAGACTGCTTCTTATCGGTGACGCGGATCAACTTCCGTCGGTCGGATCGGGAAACGTGCTTCGAGATCTGATCGAAAGCGATCGTTTTTCGACAGTTGAGCTTAAGGAGATCTTCCGTCAGGCTCAAAAAAGCCTTATAATCACTAATGCTCATGCGATAAACAATGGAAATATGCCGCGTCTTGACGTAAAGGATAACGATTTCTTCTTTATGCCGCGAAAAAGTGATCGGGATACGGCTTTAACTGTCGCGGAGCTTTATAAAACGAGACTCCCGAGGGCTTACGGAGACGAAACAAGACAAGGGATACAGGTCATAGCCCCCTCAAGAAGGGGAGAAGCCGGAACAGAAAACCTAAATGTGATACTTCAAAATGCTTTAAATCCTAAAGACGAGTCAAAAAAAGAATATAAATACAAGGATACTCTCTTTCGTGAGGGAGACCGTGTTATGCAAACTCGAAACAATTATGATCTCGAGTGGACTGCCGGTAAAAAGAAGGGGGCGGGCGTATTTAACGGAGATATAGGCATCATAATGTCGATTGGCAGGTCCGATATGACGATAGTTTTTGATGACCGAACCGTTGAATATCAGTTCGAGCTTCTTGAGGATCTTGAACCGGCATACGCAATAACCGTTCATAAGAGTCAGGGAAGTGAATATCAAACAGTTATAGTACCCGTTTGCTCGGCGCCTCCTATGCTTTTGACGAGAAATCTGCTTTACACGGCGGTTACGAGAGCGCAAACACGTGTTATTCTTGTAGGGCGTGAGGAAACCGTTGCGCAGATGGTAAATAACGCGCGCCAACTTATGCGATATACGGGACTTTTTTACAGATTGAGGGCATAAATGAATGATCTTACACTAAAAAATTTCTTTACGGTGCTAAAATGTCCATCTTGCGGAGAGCCATTCGAGCTTGGTAATGAAGGGAACGGTGTCCTGTGTGATGCCTGTCGCAAAAAATGGGAGGATTGCAAGAATACCGTGTGCTCTGAATGCGGCAATATCGCAACGGTGTGCAGGTGTATGCCTCCGTTGATGAAAAGTTCAGGCGCTTCTGTCCTTTTGAAACTCGGTTTTTATGAGTCAAATTCAACGGTAATACAAAAAATTGTACTTTATATGAAGGATTATCGTGATAAAAGAGTTTTTGATCATGTTTCTTTGGAGCTTTCTTTATTGTTAGAGCAGTATTTCAACGAAAAAGTCATAGATGCTCGGGAAGTGATATTTACTTTTTCTCCAAGAAGCCGCAAAAATTATAACAAAAGCGGTTTTGACCAAGCGGCTGAGCTCTCTAAACGGTGCGCTAAATACTTTGGGGCGGTTTTTGCTCCTTTGATCAAAAGAAAATATATAAGTAAGAATCAAAAAGGACTGGATCATAACGCAAGACTTAAAAACGCAAGGGGAGCTTTTGTTCCCAATTCCGCTTTTTGCGTTAACGGAAAAAACGTTGTACTGATCGATGATGTAATAACTACTGGCGCAAGCTTATCCGAGTGCGTTAAATGTATTAAAACTCTTGGAGCTAAAAAGGTTATATGTATTGCGGTAACCAAAACCTTCGGTAATAAAAAGATTTAAAAGGGGCATATCAAAACTGCCCCTTTTTCTTTTAACATAAATTGAAAACTAAGGCGATTAGCGTGTATTATATTTATCATTCAAAACATAATATAGAACAAATGTAAAAAAAAGTAAACAAATACAGTAAAATGCAAAAATATGTTATAAACGGAGCTTTTTGCCAAAAAAACAAGAAAAAAATCGAGAATTTATTTGGTTTGTATAGGTGTAGAAAAAATCAAGCTTAATTTGTGCAGGTTGCACAGCAAGAAATGATAGCAACTTGTTGCGTGTGCAACAAGTTCAAAAGCGCTTAGGTAAATTATAATTACCACAAACGATCGCAAATTGGACTATTGGTCAAAGATGATAAAAAAGTCCATATTTTTGCAGAGATTTGGACTTTAGAAAGAAAAAAAGGTAAATTAAACTTACTCGAAACATTGAGGAGTTAAATCAAAAATAAATACTTGTAACACAAAAATAAGCATTTTTTTGCAAAGAATGAGTTGATGAATCAAATGTGAATGTTTTGATAGGAAATGTTATCAATATGTAAATGAACGCAACTTGACTTTGAAGGGATAATATGATATCATATTCACATCAAATTTGAAGTTGCGGACATTTCGGTGGAGTCGCCATCGAGATTTCGCGCCGCTAAAATGGGCCGGCGGGCGTACGATCCGAAAACTTCAATTAATTTTTATGATGTTTGATTTAAGATAAGCTTTGATTTTGCTGGAGTCGCGGCTGAAAACACAGCGTATTTCAAATGGGCATCAAAAATTAATTATACCACGCGTCCGAGTGGACGCAGATTTCTGTCAGGAGGAACATTCCATGAAGCAAAACGTATTCAGACGTATATTGGCGTTGCTTCTCACCGCATCTTTTCTTTGCGGAGGAGGGGTGGTTGCGTCTGCTGAGGACCAAAACATCAATACGTCTGTAAATGAGGAAAATTTTTCAGGCTTGAACGAAGTACTTGGCGCAGATTCATACAGCGTATATGTGGGTCAGGATCTTTTTAAGTATGCTGCCACACCCACTGAAAGCATTGTTATTAATGCTGCTGATGAATATGATGCCGAGAAAACTACCGACGGTGTGAAGTCGGAGGCCAAGCGGTCTTAGGAAGACAAATTAAATCCTCAACTCCTTGGCTCACAGAACGACATGGCTA
>JAZRUP010000046.1:0-6056 GCA_045652645.1 Eubacteriales bacterium
TCAACCGCCTCGGCTTCAGCTTCAGCCTCTGGTTCCTCAAGAAGAGCGCGGATGGAAAGGCTTACCTTCTGGTTTTCTTTATCGATCTCTGTGATCTTGACATCAACTTCCTGTCCTATCTCAAGAGCATCGGCAGGCTGAGCGATTCTTGTTTTGGATATCTGGGAAATGTGGATAAGTCCGTCAACACCGTCAACGATCTCAGCAAACGCACCGAAAGGCATCATATTTACGATCTTGACCTTCGCGACGTCACCAACTGCGAAGTTGTGTGTGAATATGTACCAAGGATTGGTTTCCTCTGTCTTATATCCGAGAGAGATGCGCTTCTTTTCAGCGTCAAAGCTCTTTACGAATACAGTGATCTCCTCGCCTACGGATACGACCTCAGCAGGGGACTTGATATGCTTCCAGGAAAGCTCGGTGGAGTGAACCATACCGTCAACACCCGAGCCGAGATCTACGAAAGCACCGTAGCTCGTCATGCTCTTGATCTTGCCTGTGAAATATTGACCGACTGAAAGATTTGCCCAGAATTCAGCTTCTTTCTCGCGGCGCTCTTCATTGAGAACGACACGGATAGAACCGATTATCTTGCGGCCACCCTTGCGTCCGTCGCGGCTTCCGTCGCGAACCTCAATGATTTTGAGGTTAACTGTCTGCTTTGCGAGAACGGAAAGATCGCCGTCCTTTGCAATTCCGGTCTGAGAGGCGGGAACGAATACGGATACAGCGCCGACAGAAACGACAACACCGCCCTTTACAACCTCAATGACCTTTCCTTCAAGAACTTCACCGCTGTCCTTTGCGGCGATGACCTTCTTGATGTTTTTGTCGCTGTCAACGCGCTTCTTTGACAGCTCCGCAACGCCCTCGACGTCGCTTACGCGGATAACGAAAGCCTCAACTTCGTCACCGATCTTGAAGTTTTCTCTCAACTTAAAGGAAGGATCGTCTGTTATCTGTTCGGCTTTGATAATGCCGGTGACTTTTGCGCCGACGTCGAGCTGAAGCTCTGCGTCGGTAACGTTGGTCACGTATCCGGTAACGGTGTCTCCTGTATTTAAAGTTTTGAGTGATGATTCAAGCATTTCTTCAAAGTTTTCTACTTTGATCTGATTTTCGCTCATGGTTTTGAATACCTCCTGTATTATATGTCCGGGAGTCGATGCTCCCGCAACAATTCCGATTTTAACGCATCTCTCGAACAAAGAGATGTCAAGTTCAGATGCCTCTCCGATGTGACATGTAAGAGGGCAATTTTGACGGCAAATTTCATATAGTTTTGAGGTGTTTGAACTTTCCTTTCCACCTATAACTATTATGGCGTCACATTCTTTTGAAAGCTTGTCAGCTTCCTCTTGCCGATATTGCGTAACATTACATATTGTATCAAAAAAAATTGATTTTGTATATAGCTTTTCGAATTTTTCTTTGCAATTTTGTAGTTGTGACGGTTTTTTGGTCGTTTGCGCCGCTATAACGGGCACTTTTTTGTGCATTTTCACAAACTCGTGATTTGACAAAAAGTCTTCGACAGATCTTTCATCCGGAAACACGTATTTTTCGCCGTCAAACCAACTCATAATTCCAACACATTCCGGGTGCGCAGGGTCACCGATCAGAGCAAAAAAGTTTTTTTTGCTCGAATTTTCCGAGGCGATTTGATGGATTCTTGAAACAAAGGGACACGTACAGTCTTCAAAACAAAAATATGGATTTTCAGCGGATAGCTTTTTGAGCAAAGCTTCCGTTTCTTTTGTTATACCGTGCGCACGAACAAAAACGGTAACCGGTGATTTTTTGTTTGCCGTTTCAAACAAGGCCCTAATGTCGGAATTTTCTATTACCGAAACACCTCGGCTTTTTAACATATTCATATAATTTTCATTATGAATAAGATTTCCGAGAGTAAAAATTCGCTCTCCGGCATTTGAGGAGTTAAGTTTGTCTTCAAGCCGCTCGGTCGCTCTTTTGACCCCAAAGCAAAATCCCGAATGCTTTGCGATTATTATCTCACGCTTCATTCAAGAAAACCCGCTTCCTCCCCGACTTTACAAATACGGTTGAATATTTCATTGGAGATCCTTGCGTATTCGCCGGGAACCTCATGGTCGTATCCAAATTCTTCAAAAGGGATAGGCTTTCCTATAACAACAGTCGCGCGTCTGAAGGAGCGGTGCTTAAAATTCTTTTGATGTAAAAATACGGGAACGACTGTTGCGTTTGTTTTTGCCGAGATCATTCCCGCGCCTGTTTTAACGGTCGTTTCTCTCGGGTCTTCTTCGGGATGTCTTGTGCCTTGAGGAAACATAGCGGCGCTCTCTCCGGATTCAAGAAGCTTAAGCATATGCTTTATTGCTCCCACATCGGCTCTTGAACGGTCAACAGGGAAGGCCCCAAGTGTTTTTATTAGAGACTTGAGCACCGGAACCTTAAAAAGTTCCTTTTTTGCCATATAGTGAACCTGATGTCCTTTGAATGCGTAAGAGATCTTTATTGGGTCTGTTGCGGAATAATGGTTAGAGCAGACGAGAAATCCGTCGCCCTCGGGAATATTTTCTTTGCCAACTACTTTTATATTATACCAGAATCCAAAAAAATTCGCGAATACAGCATAATAAAATTTATAAGATTTCGTCATCATAGCGGCAGCTTTCCTTCCAGCTTTTCTTCGATTATTTTCTTTGCCGCGGCAAAGGTATCGTCTGGTTCAAAGCCTGAGTTATCAAGCATTATTGCGTCCTCGGCGGGTACTGCGGGGGCAACTTCTCTTGAACTGTCGTTGCGGTCGCGTTCGTCCATTTCGCGAAGAACGTCCTCATATTTTGCGTTGATCCCTTTTTCATGAAGCTCGTTGCAACGTCTTCTTGCTCTGTCTGCGTTAGAGGCGAACAGGAATATCTTGACATCAGCATCGGGGAGAATAACTGTGCCTATGTCGCGTCCGTCCATTATTACGTTATTTTCGCGGGCGATCTTTCTTTGGGTCTCAAGCAAAAACTCTCGAACCTCAGGAACAGCTGATACGGCTGACGCATACATCGAGATTATGGGCTGACGTATTTTGTCGCCGAGATCCTCTCCGTTAAGAAACACGTGCTGAGCTCCGTCAATATATTTAAGTTCTATGTTGATGTTCGGCAAAAGGGAAATAACTCCTGCCTTATCTTCTTTATCAACTCCCTTAATGTGGGCGTAATATCCTATTGTACGGTAAAGCGCGCCGGTGTCGACGTAAACTATACCAAGCTCCTTTGAAAGTCTTTTGGCGAGAGTGCTTTTTCCGCCGCCGCTGGGGCCGTCTATTGCAATTTTGATCATAATTTTTTCTCCCAAGTTTTATTTTTTACATCCACGCCGCGGATTCTCCAGCAAGCGTTCCCGTTGAAAATGCTATTTGAAGATTGTAACCGCCGGTATAAGCGTCAAGGTCGATTACCTCTCCGGCAAAGAACAACCCCTCAACAAGCTTTGACTGCATAGTTTTTGGGTCTATTTCCTTAACCGAAACGCCGCCTTTCGTGATTATAGCTTCATCTATCGGTCTGTGACGGATCAAGGGAACCGTTAGATTTTTTATCAGGTGTACCAGATTCTGACGTTCGGCTTTCGTTATCTCATTTACCTTTTTTCTTCCGTCGATGCCGGATAGTTTAACTATCGGTTCATGGAGCTTTTGAGGTAAAAGATCGGAAAGCGCGTTGCAAAAATCCTTGTTATTGTATTTAGCGAAATCTGAAAGTATTCTTGCGTCAAGCTTTTTTTCGTCAAGCGCGGGTTTCAGATCTATTACCGCGCTGTATTTTCCGGGTTCGATATCGGGTATATGAGCTGATGCCGACAAAACAACGGGACCTGTAAGTCCGAAATGAGTGAACATAAGCTCACCAAAATCGGAATATATGTTTTTGCGGTTTTTATCAATAACGGTAAAAGAAATATTTTTTAATGAAAGACCTTGACATTCAGAGCATATACCTCCCGCAACGATCGGAACGAGGGACGGTTTAAGCTCCGTTACCGTATGACCGAGTTCTTGAGCGAATTTGTACCCGTCACCGTCAGATCCTGTTTTAGGGTATGAGAGACCGCCGGTCGCTATTATGACGGCGTCGAAATCTTCCTTGTTTCCGCGAGACTCAATACCTGTTATTTTATTTTCGCAAGACAAAATTTTAGTTACTTTCTCACGTCTTACTCTGACACCGAGCTTGCCGCATTCGCGTTTCATAGCGTCAGCAACCTCGTTGGCACTGTCGGAAACGGGGAAAACGCGTCTGCCTCTTTCTGTTTTGAGGGCAACCCCCATAGCTTCAAAAAGCGCCATAGTGTCGGATGGAGAAAGTCTGTTGAGCGCAGAATAGAGAAATCTCGAATTTGACGGCACGTTTTGGAGAAAGTCGTTTATTTCACATTCATTAGTGATATTGCAACGTCCTTTTCCCGTGATCCGGAGCTTACGTCCAAGCTTTTCGTTCTTTTCAAAAACCGTAACGTCACCGCCGGCGTTTGCCGCAGCTATAGCAGCCGCAAGTCCTGCGGCTCCTCCGCCGATAACGGCTATTTTTATTTTAGAATTTATCATATACGTCATATTCGTCCCAGATCTGCTCAAGCTGACGAAGTCTGTCCTTTAGTTCGTCCTGCTTTTTCTTGGCAACGGCGACGACAAGCGCATTTATAATGCTGAGCGGGGCAACAAGAGAATCAACGAACGATGCCATATCGGATTCGGCTAAAAGCAGTTGATCGGCAGATGCCGCAATAGGGGATTCCTCGGTATCGGTCAATGCTATAACGTCAGCCCCAGCGTTTTTCGCGAATTCAACAGCATTTTTTACACTTTTTGAGTATCTTGGAAAGCTGATCGCGATAAGCACATCGTCCTTGTTGATACCTATAAGCTGTTCAAAAAGCTCACTGCCTGAGGTAGTTTGAAGAAGCTTTACGTCATCGAATATCATTCTGAGATCATGATTCAAAAATCCTGCAAGGTTTGATGAAGATTTGATCCCAATGATAAATATTCGTTTTGCGTTAACAACCGCTTCAACAGCACCGTTAAAGCTTTCTCGGTCAATATTTTCACATGTGTGCTTGATCTTTTCAATATCCGAGGTCAAAACCTTTTCAAGAAGATCCGCGTCACCGATAAGATTGTTCGTCACTTCTATTCGCTGGAAGGACGTGAGCTTCGTGCGCACAAATTCCTGCATAGCACGTTGCATATCGGGATAGCCTTCGTAACCAAGCTCTATGGCAAATCTTACTACTGTTGATTCGGAAACGTCAACAAGAGTTCCGAGCTTTGACGCGGTCATATAAGCCGCTTTGTCGTAGCTTTTTAATATATAGTCCGCAATTCTGCGCTGACCTTTGGAAAATTTAGGATAATGCTCCTCAATAAGATTCAGTAAATCACGTTTCATAAATCAAACCATGGCTTTCGAGCAAGCGAAAGGCTTCCTTTCTTTGTGGAATTGTGGCTCTTGCCACCGCTTTTGTGTCAAAAGACACAAAAAGCGAAGCTTGAATTTTTGTTTTCAAACTTAATAGATCCACGTTATAAAGCTGTTAATTGTAATTACACAATATATTACATTATACATTTTATTTTGCAAATTGTCAAGAATTATAGACCTTTTTTATTTTACTCGGTTGACAAAAAGGTTTATTAGTGATATAATCTTAAAAAATATGTAATAATTACCGTATAATATTTCGGAAAGGAATACAAAATGACACTTTATGAAGAGCTCGTCGCGCGCGGTCTTATCGCGCAGGTTACAGACGAGGAAGAGATCAAAACAATGATAAATGCGGGTAAAGCTATATTTTATATTGGCTTTGACCCTACAGCTGATTCGCTCCACGTAGGACATTTTATGGCTCTTTGCCTTATGAAACGGCTTCAAATGGCAGGAAACAAGCCCGTCGTTCTCATAGGCGGAGGAACAGCTATGATCGGTGACCCTTCCGGAAGATCTGATATGCGTCAGATGATGACCAAAGAAACCATCGATCACAACTGTGAATGTTTTAAAAAGCAGATG
>JAZRUP010000047.1:0-6862 GCA_045652645.1 Eubacteriales bacterium
ATTTGATAAAAATATTTATTTTAAGCATTGAAAAATAATATAAAGTATGATATAATTAAATATAATTTAATTTATTGTAAAGTGAGGACTTTAAAATGTCTAATTACAAACTTGACACAAAATGTATACAGTCCGGTTATCAACCGGGAAACGGAGAGCCCAGAGTTCTTCCTATATACCAAAGTACTACATATAAGTACAATTCCTCGGAGGAGGTAGGAGATCTCTTTGATCTTAAGGCTGACGGACATATGTACTCAAGAATCTCCAACCCCACGGTTGCTGAGGTTGAAAAGAAGATAGCTGACCTTGAAGGTGGAACCGGCGCGATCCTTTGTTCGTCCGGTATGGCTGCAATTCTTCTTGCCGTTCTCAATATAACTAAGGCAGGACAGAATATTGTTTCCCTCGCGTCTATTTACGGCGGTACTGTAAATCTTTTTTCCGTAACACTAAAGCGTTTCGGAATTGACGTAAGATTTGTAACCGCTTCTATGACCGATGAGGAGATCGAGTCTCAGATCGACGAAAACACACGCATGTTTTTCGGTGAAACCATCGCGAATCCTGCTCTTGACGTTCTTGATTTTGATCGCTTCGCAGCCCTTGCGCACCGTAACGGTTTGCCTTTCGCTGTTGACAACACTTTCCCGACGCCGATCCTTTGCCGTCCCTTTGAGCTTGGCGCGGATATAGTTATTCACTCCACGACAAAATATATGGACGGTCACGCCACTGTTGTTGGGGGATGCGTAGTTGACGGAGGAAAGTTCGATTGGTCGGCTGATCCCACACGTTGGAGTGAGCTTAACGATCCGGACCCGTCATATCACGGCGTAGCTTATGTAAAGCAGTTCGGAAACGATGTAGCATATATTACCAAGGCAAGAGTTCAGCTCGTTCGTGATATGGGTATTCCAATGACCGCTATGAGCGCATTCCTGCTCAACCTTGGTCTTGAAACGCTCCACCTCCGAATGGAGAGACATTGCTCCAACGCATTGAGCGTTGCCAAATATCTTGCGGCTCACGAAAAAGTAGAGAGCGTATCTTATCCGGGACTTTCAAACGATCCCCAGTATGAGCTTGCGGAAAAATATCTTCCCAACGGTTGCGCAGGAGTCATCTCATTTATTATCAAGGGTGGAAGAGATGCCGCGGTTAAATTCATGGATTCCCTCAAGATGGCAGCAATCGTCGTTCACGTAGCGGACTCCAGAACGAGTGTCCTCAATCCGGCATCCACAACTCACCGTCAGTTGACGGACGAGCAGCTTGTCGCGGCGGGAATCCCTGCGGGTCTTGTAAGACTTTCCGTTGGTACAGAACATATAGACGATATAATTGCCGATATTGCCGAGGCACTTGAAAACGCATAATTTAGGAGTTAAAAATGCCGATAAAAATACCTAATCTTCTTCCAGCGACCCAAACGCTGCTTAACGAAAATATCTTCGTTATGACTGAAACAAGGGCTATAACGCAGGATATACGTCCTTTGCACATATTACTGCTTAATTTGATGCCGAAGAAGATCGATACGGAAACACAGCTTGCAAGACTTCTCGGAAATTCTCCGCTTCAGGTAGATCTTACGTTGCTACAGACGGCAACGCATAAGGCTAAACATACGTCAGCTGAGCACATGCTGGCATTCTATAAGACGTTCGATGAGGTCTCCGACAGACGTTTTGACGGAATGATAATTACAGGTGCTCCTGTTGAGCAGATGGAATTTGAAGAGGTCGAATATTGGAAAGAGCTTTGCGAGATAATGGAATGGAGCAAAACGCACGTTACAAGTACGTTCCATATCTGTTGGGGGGCGCAGGCCGGACTATATTACCATTACGGAATAAAGAAATATCCGCTCCCGAAAAAGCTTTTCGGCGTATTTCCTCACGTTGCCGATTATAAGCGTTCCATACTGCTCCGTGGGTTTGACGATACCTTTATGGTTCCTCAGTCGAGACATACGACCGTCAAGCGCGAGGATATAGAAAAGGTTCCCGAGCTTAAGATCCTTGCAAGCTCGGAAGAAGCGGGCGTTTATATTGTATCGACCGACAAAGGTCGCCAAATATTCGTCACGGGGCACTCCGAATATGATGCAGGAACGCTCAAGGCGGAGTATGAAAGAGACAAAAACGCAGGACTCCCTATAGAAATACCGAAAAATTATTTCCCGAATGATGATGACACGAAAGAGCCGATGGTAACCTGGCGCTCATGCGCAAATCTTCTTTACTCAAATTGGCTTAATTACTTTGTTTATCAAACAACGCCGTATAATATCAATGAAATTCAATAATTTAAGTCATAACCGTTAGATCTTTTCTTCGGTTATGACTTTTTTATAAAAGATATGGTGGTATTTTGATTTTTTTGCATCTTATAATAATAGAGGGGATATATCCTAATTATTGATATTTAAGAAAGGACGTATATTATGAATTATCAAAAGAACGGTGCACCACTGATAAAGCTGAGCGATGAAGAGATAATAGAGCTTTACTGGGGCAGAGAAGAAAGGGCGATAGAAGCCACCGACCATAAATACGGCAAATATCTTTACTCGATAGCTTATAACATAATTCACGATAAGCTTGACTGTGAGGAATGCCTAAATGACACATATATCGGAACGTGGAATTCCATACCCCCAAAAAGACCGACTGTTTTGCAGGTGTTTCTTGCAAAAATAACGAGAAACAACGCACTCGGAAGATTTAGAAAGATGAGTGCATCCAAGAGAATTCCGGCGGAGATCATAGTATCGCTGGAGGAGCTTGATGAGTGCGCGGATTTTGAACCTGGTGAGGATGAAAAATATTTTGTGGAACAGCTCAGCTTTGTTTTAAATTCTTATTTGCGTTCGCTGTCTAACCGACAACTCTTTGTTTTTGTTTGCAGATACTATTATTCCGATACGATACCGCATATAGCAAATATGCTTAAGCTGAGTGAAAATACGGTTTTCCGCGATCTATCTAAAATCAGAGAGGGACTTAAAGAGTGTCTTGAAAAGGAGGGCTATCATATATGAACAAGAAGGACGAAATTAAAATTGAAGTTCTTTCCAATATTGATGATAATATAATAGAAAAGCAGAGTATAAAGCGCTTTAAATTGATGAACAATGGCAATAAACAAAGAAACAAAAAGCTTACCGCTATAATCGCGATTGCGGCGACTTTTGCAATATTGTTTTCTGTTATGATGATAGTCATTGTTCCGTTGCTTTCGAGAAAGCAAGTTCCGATATATGAGGGAATGACCGTTGAAAATATTAATTCTCAAGATGATTTGTATTATGGTAATGGTGTGAAATTGCTTTCTGCTTCATCAGAAAACACTATCAAACCACTCGGTACAAAAAAACAGGAAAAGACTCTTGCACCCGAAATAAAGAATCATTTTAATGTGGAAGGCTCAGACAGATCGCTGTATTATGCAAAGCCCAATGAGGATATTTACATAAATATTCACATAAACAACCCCGATCAATATGAGATACTTTCCTTTACACTAAACGGCATTAAATATCAATCTTTTATGTTTGAAGACGGTTCAACTTCAGAAAAACTCATTTTTAAGGTTAATGTCGGAAATATTCCCGGAGAGGTTGAATATACAATAGACGCTATAAAATATGTTGACGGAGATAAAATAAAAGACGTCCGTATGGACGGTGACAAAACTGTCAAAGTCGGAGTTTATTCCGAAAATCAACCGGTATCAACCACGTCAAATCAAAGTATTGGATATTTTGATATAAGCTTTGATTTAAATATTTCGGATGAGCTTGATCTTATCGGCGGAAGCAACGGAGAGGTCTTTGCTCTTATATGTGACGAAAACGAGATTGTTTCCGAGAAAAAAGTAAAATTGGGAGAATCAAATTCCTTTAGCTTCGATGGTCTTATTCCCGGAAAAGCGTATAAGAAAATGATAATTGCCTATTATGACTCGCTTGACGGAAACGGATTTGATGCTCATGTTCTTGAAGAGGAGAATTTTTATACCAAAGGATTTTTAGAGATAACGGATATAATAATAGGGCCGCAAAAGATATCGTTTAATGTAAATATCAATAGCAATAATGTAACAATAACCAAAATAGATCTGTTGCTTGAAAACGATGTAATAGCAAAAACGATAGGAGCGGATTGCCGCGTGTTTGAAGATTTGCTTCCCGGCAAATACCGTATTCGATTAACATACACATGCTTTAATAACAGCGGAGAAGAAAAGGTCGGGTTTGCTGAAACTGTTGATGAAATTGTTTTATCGTCTTTGTCGGGAGTTGACATGATTGTTTCGGGCGGTATAATAATTAAAGAGTACAGCGACGAGATGCAAATATACAATCCATCAACGCAGGATTACAGAAACCACTATGGAATAGATATTTCTTCCGATTCCAACAATTTGAATGTTCACGCAGCTTTTTCAGGATTTATAAAAGAAGTTTATTCCGATAAAACCAACGGCAATGTTGTTGTGCTTTCCTCTTTTGACGGTTCCTTTATTATGAAATATATGTGTCTTGGGGAAATAACCGTTACAGAGGGAGAAACAGTATCTGGAATAAAAGTTATTATAGGAACGCTCGGAACTTCTGCAAAATTAGAAGATCGCGATCCTCCTCACGTTCATATAGAATTATTTGTAAACGGAGAAATGGTGGATCCCAGCCAATATATCAAATAAAAATTTAATATCCCATTCGATTAACTTCGGATGGGATATTTTTTGATTGACAAACTAGTCTTTTTGATGTATAATTATATATATTTGTTTTAGAGAGGTGTTTTCTATGAATTACAATATAAAATCACAGGCTGCGGACGCCGTAAACGAGCTGCTTGATGTTGCAAAGCTCGCAACAGGGGAGATACTTGTTGTCGGATGTTCAAGCTCTGAGATCGTCGGTGAGCACATTGGTCATGGCTCGAGTATTGAGTCTGCAGAGGCGGCATTTGAGGGCATTATGTCGGTGCTTAATGAACGTGGAATTTATCTCGCGGCACAGTGCTGCGAGCATCTAAACCGTGCGCTTGTCGTTGAGCGTGAGTGTGCCGAGCATTACGGACTTGAAGCGGTTTGCGTTATGCCTCAGCCAACCGCGGGTGGAAGCTTCGCTACAACGGCTTATAAGAATTTTAAACATCCTGTTCTCGTTGAGAGCATTTCGGCTCACGCGGGGATCGACATAGGGAATACCCTTATAGGAATGCACCTGCGCCATGTTGCCGTACCCGTCAGGATCGCGACGAAAAAGATAGGTGAGGCACCCGTTGTTTGCGCGAGAACCCGTCCTAAACTCATTGGTGGAGTGAGAGCGTGCTATCCTGAGGATATCAGATAATAACATTAGAATCAATAAGGTCTTGTCGGCATATTATATTATCAGAACGATTTTTTCTTGGAGGTAATATGCTGTTAACAAGACCTTATTTTCCGGAGCGCGCCGTTGAATACGCAAGGCGTTGGGCGCTTGACAGAAACCCTTTGTTCTACGATTTTACCGGAGGAGGTGGAAATTGCACCAATTTTGTGTCACAATGCGTGCTTGCCGGATGCTGTACACAGAACTATACTCCTGATTTCGGTTGGTATTATGTCAGCGCGGATGACCGCGCACCGTCTTGGACGAGCGTTGAGTTTTTCTACGATTTTTTCACCGGAAGCGGAAATTTTCCCCCAAAACTGACAAGGGAAGGACCTCTCGGTATGGAGGTCATGTCAAACCGAGCTGTCGCGGGGGATGTTGTTCAGCTGTTTGACTCTGTCGGAGATTTTTACCATACACTTATAATATCGGAAATACGAAACGGAGAAATACTCGTTTGCGCGCATTCTGACGACGCTCTCGACCGACCCCTATCTACCTACGTCAATGCCTCAGGCGCAAGATTTATACATATTCAGGCCGCCCTGGTCGAGGTTCCGGATGACACTTGCTTTAATAATCTTATAGATGCTATATCAATAGACTAAAGATCAGTCACACCGAAACTTAAAATTCCGATGTGCGCGCGAGTTTTGTCTTGACTTTAAATTTGAAAAAGATTATAATAAATATAATATCAGTTAAAAACGGTGGTAATATGAATGTAAAATGGAATCCGTGGCACGGATGCAAAAAGCTCAGCGAGGGGTGCCGTCATTGCTACGTTTACAGAATGGATTCCCGCTACGAAAAGGATTCGAGCGAGGTCACAAAAAACATATCGACTTTCAGGCTTCCCGTGTCAAAGAATAGGGCGGGGGAGTATAAATATCCGTCGGGAACGGTATTTTACACCTGCTTTACGTCTGACTTTTTCCTTGAGGATGCTGACGTTTGGCGCGGAGAGATATGGAATATGATAAAGGAGCGCTCCGATTGCCGGTTTTTTATAATAACAAAGCGTATAGATCGCTTTGTGTCTTGTGCGCCACAGGATTTTGAGGAAAATTATTCTCATGTCAGAATAGCTGTTACAACAGAGGATCAAAAAATGGCGGATCACCGAATACCGATTTACCTGAGTTTGCCGATAAAAACCAAGGAGATTGTCTGCGAACCGTTTCTTGAGCGTATTGACCTAACGAAATATCTTGATAAGGGGATAAGTTCTGTGTCGGTCGGAGGCGAATCAGGAAATGATGCTCGTCCTTGCCAATATGAATGGGTGCTTGATATGAGAGAGCAGTGTCGCCGTGCTGGAGTAAGCTTTCATTATCACCAAACGGGAGCGAGACTATTTAAGGACGGACGGCTTTATCTTATACCCAAGGATAAGCAGTGCGAGCAAGCAAAAAAAGCAAATATAGATATTAATATATTATAAGAAATTACATTTAAAGTAACAAT
>JAZRUP010000048.1:0-5978 GCA_045652645.1 Eubacteriales bacterium
TAATTTGTCTTCCTAAGACCGCTTGGCCTCCGACTTTTTTTTTAATAAGGATCGTCAGAGGCTAGATGTTTATGAAGCAAACTCGTAAAGATCTGCGGGAAGCGCATATCTGCCTCTCCCCATCCCCGCTTACTTTTTTTCGGCTCTCACAAATTCTACAGGCGAACATCTGGTGTATTTTTTAAAAACCGTAGAAAAATAATTGCTGCTGGAAAAATTCAAATACATGGCTGTTTTTGTTACGCTCCTGCCTTCAAGCAAAAGCTTTTTGGAAAAATCTACTTTCTTCTGATTAATGTAATTTCTCGGAGATATTCCCAATGCGTTTTTGAAGTTTTTTTGAACTGCGAACAGGATAAAGCAGCAAGCTCGGATAGCTCCTCCAGTGACAAGTCTGAGAAAATATTGGCGTCAATATGATCTAAAACCTTTTGTATATTAGGCTGTATATGATAAGGTGCTTTTTCATCATGCGAAAGGATCAAGTGCAGAAACAGCACAAGGCAAGATGCTGTTAGTTGCGGCGCGCTTTCACGGTATGCGGCATCAAATGCCTTTTCTATCAGCATAAGCGTTTTTGTTTTTTCTACGTGAATTATATGATGAGGCAAATTCGTTAGTTTGTCGATCAGATCTCGGGCAGCTTCCGGACACAAAAACATAAACCTCTCAGGGTCGGAAACATCTAATTGAAACCAGTAAAGCTTTCCCGGAGGAAACTGCGCTTGATCTGTACCGTGTACCTCGTTTGGAAACGACACAAAGACATCCCCAGCCGAAAATTGATACGATTTTTCCGGAGTAACAAAGGAAAAAGTCCCGTTGATAGGAACAGAAAATTCAAAGGAATTTTCGTGATAATGCCATTTCAGCACGCCAAACGCAGAGTTTACGGTATGATGACCTATCATCCGAAGCCCGGGAACATGAGTTTGTTCTTCTGTGAGCACGATTCGGTCCTTTGATATAAAAAATGGGTCTTTTCGAGTAATTGCTTGAATCATAAAAAACTCCTTGTGCGTTCATATTTTTAATTATGTATAAAATTGTATTTCGTACACAATCGAATGCAATGCAAAATCAAATGTTATATAATATATTATAATAGTTATTTAGTAATTTTGCAATAGCTATATAATAATAAAATCAGGAGGCATTTATGTTTTTCAAAGATTTTGAACCGGATTATCGCAATATTGTGACTTGTGCCCGAAACAAAGAAGCAAAGAGACTTCCATTGTATGAGCATAGTATATCTGACAAAAAGATGGAAGAGATCATCAATGTTAATTTCGTACCGCTTTGTCGGGGCGATCAAAAAGATATTCGCGAGTATTTCCGTTATGTTTGTACGTTTTATAAAGATATGGGTTATGATACCGTGTCTTTCGAACGCTGTATTTCACTTGCATTGCCCAATTCAGGCGCACTTAGAAACAGCAGCATCACACCGGCGATCCAAACAATGGAAGATTTTAAGCAATATCCATGGGAAGAGATACCTGATATATTTATCAAAAAAACCGACAAGTTTTTTAACGCGCTGAGGGATGTGCTGCCGGAAGGCATGAAAGCGGTCGGCGGTGTTGGAAACGGTGTTTTTGAAATTGTTCAAAATTTAACCGGGTATCAAGGTCTATGTTATATTTCTGCCGACGACGAAGAATTATACAAAGCGCTGTTTCAGAAAGCGGGCGAAATAAGTCTGAAAATATGGCAGCGTTTTATGAAAGAACACGGGGATATTTACTGTGTACTCCGTTTTGGAGATGATTTGGGATTCAAAAGCAACACAATGCTTTCCGCGCACGACATAAGAACTTTAATTATACCGCAGTACAAACCGATCGTTGATCTGGTACACAGCTATAACAAACCTTTTCTATGGCATTCTTGCGGAAATGTTTTTAATGTTATGGACGATATGATCGACGTGGTAGGAATTGACGCCAAGCATTCCAACGAAGACCTGATCGCGCCTTTTTCCGTATGGGTGGAAAAATACGGAGACAAGATCGGTAATTTTGGCGGCTTGGACGTGGATACTGTATGCAGATGTTCCTCAAAAACAGAGCTGAAAGAATATATTGAAGATGTGATCGTAAAAAGCGAAAATCACGGCGGATTCGCGATCGGCACGGGAAATTCTATTCCGGCGTACGTGCCTGCGGAAAATTACATAAATATGGTTGAAATCATAAGAGAGTATCGCGGAGCATAAATTCCGCGCGCCTCTCCATAAAACAAAAACACCGTGCGTGCAGCACGGTGTTTTTATTTCTTCAATTAGCCAAGCTTTGCCTGGTTGATCTTGATGCCGGGGCCCATCGTGGATGCGATCACGCAGCTCTTGATGTACTGACCCTTTGCAGCGGCAGGCTTTGCCTTGATAATAGCTCCGATGAGAGTGTTGAAGTTCTCTGTGAGCTTATCGGGGCCGAAAGATGCCTTACCGATGGGGCAGTGGATGATGTTCGTCTTGTCAAGACGGTATTCGATCTTACCCTCTTTAGCTTCCTTAACTGCACGAGCAACGTCGGGAGTTACGGTACCTGCCTTGGGGTTAGGCATAAGTCCCTTCGGACCGAGTACACGTCCGAGACGTCCGAGAACGGGCATCATGTCGGGGCTTGCGATAACAACGTCGAAGTCGAACCAGTTTTCCTTCTGGATCTTCTCAGCGTACTCTGCGCCGCCTGCGTACTCCGCGCCTGCGTCAAGAGCAGCCTGTACGTTATCGCCCTTTGCGAATACGAGAACGCGGACCTTCTTACCTGTTCCGTTGGGAAGAACTACCGCGCCTCTGCCCTGCTGGTCAGCGTGACGGGAGTCAACACCGAGACGAACGTGTATCTCAATGGTCTCGTCGAATTTTGCCTTAGAGGTCTGGCAGACAAGTGCAAGTGCCTCTGCCGTATCGTAGAGTTTTCCTTTTTCGATCAGCTTTACGCTGTCCTGATATTTCTTACCGTTCATTATACGCTACCTCCTCAGTCTTCGACGACAACGCCCATGCTGCGGGCAGTTCCGGCGATCATGCTCATTGCTGCCTCGATGGATGCTGCGTTAAGGTCGGGCATCTTTGTCTCGGCGATCTTTCTTACCTGTTCCTTTGTGATCTTTGCGACCTTTGTCTTGTTCGGAACAGCGGATGCTGTGTCGATACCTGCAGCCTTCTTGATAAGAACCGCTGCGGGAGGTGTCTTTGTAATGAATGTGAAGGAACGGTCTGCATAAACTGTGATAACTACAGGAATGATAAGACCGATGTCATTCTTTGTTCTTTCGTTGAAGTCCTTGGTAAATACGGGAATAGCAACGCCGTACTGACCGAGGGCGGGACCTACGGGAGGCTGAGGTGTAGCCTTACCTGCAGGAAGCTGAAGCTTAATGTAGCCTAAAACTTTCTTTGCCATTTTAAATACTCCTTAAAAGTGGTTTTTCGCGGGAGAATGTATGTGAATTTTTCTCCCTCCCACATATTTGCGACGTCTACGTCGCCTCTTTGTCAGACAGTTTCGTCCGCCTTGACCTTTGACACGTCAAGCTCGACGGGCATATCTCTGCGGCCGCGCTTTACAAGCACCGTTACAGTCTTCATATCGTCGGATATGATCTGAATGGTTCCCGTATAGCCTTCAAACAGTCCTTCGCTGATAATGACGCTGTCTCCGACACTGAAGGTCGGCTTTATGCGTCTTTCTTCGATATTAAGAGCATCTACCTCCGCGTCTGACAGCGGTGTAGGTCTCGAACCGGGGCCGACGAAGCCCGTTACGCCTCTGATATTTCTTACGGCGTGCCAGCTTTCGTCTGTCATAGTCATTTTTATGAGAACGTATCCCGGGAATATCTTGTTTTCGATGATCTTGTCCTCCTGTCCCTCTCCGCCGGGCTCGACGGTAGTTTCGACAGGAATTCTGATATCGTAAATAAGATGCTCAAGTCCACGATTCTCAATAATTTTTTCAAGGTTGACCTTTACCTTGTTTTCGTAGCCCGAATAGGTGTGCGCCACATACCATCTTGGGCCAACGTTCATTTCATTTATGTCGCTCATCTGAATAATACCACAAGGACATCAAGCGCCTTGGTGAATCCCATATCAAGCAGACCGACGATGAGAGCGATGGAAACCGCTATAACAGCAACTACGAGAGAGCTCTTGACCGTTTGCGACCAGGAAAGCCACGAGATCTTACCGCATTCGCTCTTAAGCGCTCGGCAGAATTTCAAGCTCTTCTCTCTTCTCTTCGGAAGAACGAAGAAAACTACGACAAAAGCAATTACAGCAACGAGAGTTACTATAAGCGGAATTATCTTAGCCATATCTTTCTCCTTCCTTATTTAGACTCTTTGTGAAGAGTATGCTTGCGGCAATGCTTGCAATATTTGTTCATTTCAAGCCTATCGGGATCGTTCTTCTTGTTTTTCTTGCTGTCGTAGTTTCTCTGTTTGCACTCTGAGCAAACCATAGTAACCTTGACTCTTGCGTCATTAGCCATATTTTTCGGCACCTCCTTAATAAATTTGCCCGAACGCAAGTCGGGCGTTCGTACCTCCCTCGGTGCGGGATGTGTGCGCGATATCCGGCGCGTTTGCCGCGCACAGCAAAAAAGCCCTGTTCACAGAGGTAGAGTTATTATACCACTCTATTCACTCCGTGTCAAGGGGTTTTTGTATTTTTTTCTCAATTTAAGGCATTTTTACTCAATATCCGAATATTTCGTCTTGTTTCTTCTTGATAACACGACCTTTTCTTATTAAACAGATCGTATATATCCGAGCCTCATTATAAGATCCCCCTTGCGGAGATCCGCAAGGGGGATAAAGTTAAGTATTAACTTTGATTATGTATCGAGATCAATTATTTCTTCTTGATAACGAGAGCAGCTCCTGTGAGAGCTATAAGCGCGAGGAGAGATCCGACTGCCGCGAAGCCGCCGCAACCCTTTTCCTCAGCTACCGTTGTTGCGGGCGCCGTGGTGTTGTCTTCGGGTGTTTCATCGTCGGGTGTTTCGCCCGCGTCGGGAGTCTCGCCGCCGGGAACTTCGTCGCCCGGTGTTTCGTCAACAGGGGGATCGTAGAAATTCTCAAGAGCCTCCGCGATATAAGGCGTGAGCAGGTCATATCCCGCCGAGTTGGGGTGAAGCGAATCGTTCATATACTTGCTCGAATCTTTGGAAATAGCGTTTTTGATCTCGGTATTGCCCGCGAGATCTATATAATGTACGCCGTATTTTTCGCATATCTGCTTCGCGAGGACGAAATAATTCTCAAGAGTCGAGAAAAGCGCACCGTTCCGCGCGGGAATATAGGCGTTTGCGATATAGAAAAGATCCGAGTTGGGGTAAAGCTCTTTTGCCTTCTTGAACATCGAGTTAAGTCCGCCGCAGTAGGTGTTTGGCTGGGTGGAATCAAGAGTTCCGATAGCCACATCGGCAAGCGCGTCGTTAACTCCGCCGTGCATAATTACCATATCGGGAGGTGTAGCATCTCTCCACTTTGGGAGCGAGCAAGCCTCCAACCAGTCAGTCGCGCCGCCGTCCTTCGTATTGCTTATACGCGCGCCGCCGTCTCCGGCATTGATCACGTTCATATCATACATAGCCGCAAGACGTCCCGCCCAGGAGCTTCTGCTTTTCGGGAGCATAACATTCGGGGCGCAGAAATCTGCGCTGCCGAGTGTAATGGAGTCTCCGACAAAGAGCGCGGATTTCTGATAAAGAGGGCTTTCAGTATCGTATTCATCAATGAGCTTCAGAAGATCTCCGCCGCTTGACGAACACCAATAATCAAGCATTTTCTTATCAAACGCCTGGTTCTTCGTTACGAGAACGCAATTCGCGTTGTAAAGAGCAGCTCTTTGGGTGATACGGATAAATCCTACGTCATCAGCGGGATTATATGAATAGATATTATATTTCCCACCGAGCTTCTCAACGACAGTGAGAGCAGAGGGCTTTACGTCTCTTGCA
>JAZRUP010000049.1:0-7546 GCA_045652645.1 Eubacteriales bacterium
CATATTCATACCTTCTTTCAATATGATTCTTGCACGGTGAAGTCTTTGCTGAACCGCGCTTATCGAAATAGAAAGCGACAATGCTATATCACGAACGCTCTTGTTCTCTATGTAGTAGGCAACGACAATGTTGCGATAATCGCTCTTGATGAACGCCAACTCTCGTCGGAGCAGAGCCATTTGCTCTGTATGTATCATTTCATCAAGGATATTTTCGCTTTCGTCCTCGATCTCATAATCGCCGATATCGGAACCGGTTACCGATTCGTTTCGATTATGCTTTTCTTTTGCCCATACGGAATAACGGTTACGCGCGATCTGCCAAATCCACGCTAAAAAGCTTGTAGGAATAGTTCCTTTATTCAAAGCCGTGATGATCTGAAGTGCAATGTCCTGTGTCAGATCTTCAGCTTCTATATGGCTTCCCGTCTTTTTCAAACAGAAATAAAACAGCTTTTCCATATAGTTCTCGGCAAACTCGTTTATGAGAAGATCACGCATTTCGTTCGCTTTTTGCATTTCCTCGCCTCCTTTCACCCATATAGTGTGGCATTTCTCAGTTTGCTGACAAGATTATTGAAAATATTATAACATAAATTAATGAATTAGTCTATAACGAAAACTGCCGAGAGTGACCGTTTGGTCACTCTCGGCGGTGTTTTTTAATGTTATATTGTTGCTACATTAAATTAATGACGTAGTGCTTATAATATTTTTTCTTTTACTTTATCAGTTACTGCTGTAAAAGCAATTCCGAGGATCATACTTATAACTATGATCGCTACCGTCCATGCGAATTGGTCAACAGTTTCAATAAAAAGTTTAGCGTTATAAAGCTCGGTGCCGATAGATATGAGCTGTGGCGACGCGACAAGGGCTTCGGCAGCTATACCCGCTTTCCATCCGAGTCCGATCGATGTGGACGCTGATGTTATAAATGCGTTAATTACAGTAGGTATCCAAATAAAACGTATCTTCTCAAACCAAGTGCAACCGAAAACGCTCGCGACCTCAATAAGCTCACGCTCAACGTTTTGTATGGCATTCAGCATTGAGGAATACACCACGGGGAAAACCATAAGCATTACGATGAAAACAGGCAAATATCCTATGTTTTTTTGAAAAATAATATAAGCGAGAAAAATAAACGAAACTATTGGTGTGGCTTTGATCACCTCGTTGAAAGGATATAGGAGCACGTGTATTATCTTGAATTTAGCCGCTCCCACAGCCGCTATTACAGCAAGAATTATAGATGTGAATACCCCGAAAACGATACGACCGAACGATGCCCCTATAGTTTCCCAAAACTCTTTTGTCTTTGCAAGGCAAAAGAGCCGTTCAAAAACAAGCTGTGGCGGTGGTAGTATGATCTCATTTGCCGCGATAGAGGCAAGAACAAGCCAAACGAGCAGCCAGAATACACCCGAGAGGATGTATCCTGCTGCTTTTTTCAAAAAATTCATTTTGATGCCGTAGTATTAGCAGCTTCCGCAGCCGCCTGTTGAATAAGAATTACGCTTACTTTGGGTTCAGGCAAAAGAGCTATATCGACAAGTCCCGCGCTTACAGCATTTGCAAGAGCGTCGGGGGAATTGTAGGTGTAATCAAAGATAACGTCTGTGCCTACTTTCATTCCGTTCTTTTCAATGATATATTGGAGAATATATTCCGGATTGGTTCCTTGACCCGGAACATATACAGTCTTTCCCTTGAGAGATTTTATATCCGTCAGCGAGTTCCCTTTTTCCATAATATAGAGTACTCCGAGAGTGTTGACCGCGAGTACCTGAACGCCTCCGTTTGTTTTCTTGTAAAGAGTAGAGGCGAGATTGGTCGGAACAGCTGCTATATCAATGCTTTTGCCGACAATTCCGGCAGATATCTGAGTAGGATCTGCAACCACGTTAAAGGTGTAATCCAGCGCGGCGTTTCCTGCTTTTGCATCAGAGATCAGCTTTGCGGCTCCCATTCCTGTTGTTCCGGAAAGAACAGTTACGTTTACTTTAAGCGTACTGTCAGCCGCGGAGGCGGTTTCCGCTCTCTTATAATAAAGACCGTCATCAGGAAGTGCTCCGCCGATCGCCGCGGGATTTACGGAGTAAAGGGTTTCATAAAATGCTGAGAGAGAATTTTTCATAGCATCGCCTTCCATATAGGCTATATTACAATTAGGTATAGCTTTCTTTGCTATAGCGGCCTTTGGAACGATGCCTGCTTCTGCGATAAGCGCTGAGGCTTCCTCAACATTAGCGTTTACAAAATCAACCGACGCCTTGTATTCATCAAGAAACGCCTTGACTTCTGCAGGATGAGCTTCCGCAAATTCTTTTCTAATAATTATACAGCCTTGAACAAGAGAGTTTTCCGTTTCGGAAACCTCGTTCCAAGCCTTTGTAAGATCGATAGCGGATCTTAATTTTGCGTTTTTGGGAGTTTCACTGTCGTTTTTATCTGTGTTATCTGTGTTGCAGGCAATAAGTCCGAACGCGCAAATTATTGCGAGAATAAGTGATAAGATTTTTGCTGTGAGTTTCATTAATGAATGTCCTTTCCTTTGTTTTTAATTGTTTATTTTATAACAGTCAAGCATTGCTTGGCGATCAACTATGGTTATTTTGTCACCTTCTCTGATAATGAATCCGTCATCTGTCAATTTATCAAAAGCGCGGTAAAGTGACGCCCGTCCTATATCAAGAAGCTCGCAAAGAGAATTCATGGGAAGGTCTGCCTCTATTTGGTCGGAACCAAAAGAAGAGAGATACAGAGCTACTCTGCGCTCGGCTGAACCGGATGTATAAAAGGCTATCTTTCGGTTCAAAAAACGTATCCTTCCCGAAAGGAAAGAAATATACTCATACATAAAAGCGTTGTCCAACTCAAGCAGCTCCTCGACAGCCAAACGAGATATAAAAAGTATTTTACAGCCTCGCCCCGCGACTATTGAGCTTATCTCGCCATCGTCACATCCAAACAAAGTAGCTACTCCGAAAACATCTCGCTCACGCATTCGACGAAGCAGTACGTTTCGGTCCCCGTCATTCGAATATACCTTTGCATTTCCGGAAAAAATAATACCTACACATTTGCCGAAGCCGTCAGGCAGAACGATGCGCGCTCCTTGGGGATATTCCGTTTCAACGCAAGATCCAGCATTTAAAACGTGAAGAAGATTATTTTTTTCAGCCTTGCAAAATATGGGAGAATTTTTGAGTATTTCTAAAATTTTTTCGTTCATATCTTTCTCCAAAAATGTATCAAATGAGACAGTTATATTATAAATGATATTCCTTGATTTGTCAATAGAAAAATATAAAATATATTTTAAGTTTTTGTTTGTGTAAACTTTTTGTTAAAAGAAAAAATATCTTCTGTTTTACACTAAAAAATAATATATAATATAATTCTGAGTCAATGTAAATTAATTTTTTGGAGGCTGAATATGACACTTGTTATTCTTGCCGCCGGTATGGGTTCGAGATACGGCGGAATGAAACAGATCGACCCCATAGGAAACAACGGTGAGTTTATCATTGATTATACGATCTATGACGCAATAAAAGCAGGATTTGACAAAGCCGTTATTATTGTAAAAAAAGAAAACATAGACGCGTTCAGAGAAACTGTCGGCGCACGTGTTGAATCTAAAATAGATGTTGAGTACGTTTTCCAAGAAGGAAACGATCTTCCAAAAGGCTTTAAGATTCCCGAAGGAAGAGTAAAACCTTGGGGAACAGGTCACGCTGTCCTTGCGGCAAGGCACGTTGTTAAGGATAATTTTGCGGTTGTAAACGCGGACGATTTTTACGGACGCGATGCGTTTATAAAGCTCGCCGCGCATCTTAAAAATGCGGAAACAAAAAACGGCGTCGCCGAGTGCTGTATGATAGGATATAAGCTCTTTAACACCCTTACGGAAAACGGAAGCGTTTCAAGAGGCCAGTGCGAGGTCAATGATAACGGATATCTTATAAGTATCGTTGAAAGAACAAAGATAATAAAAAGTGACGAAAAAGCGCTTTATGAAGCGGATAACGGAGAATGGACAGAGCTCCCTCTTGATACCACAGTTTCTATGAACTGTTTCGGCTTTACCCCCGCGATCTTCGAGCATTTTTGGAACGGTTTTGAGAAATTTATGGCAGAAAAAGGCAACGAAATGAAATCTGAATTTTATTGCCCTGCCGCGGTTTTTGATATGATAAACAAAAAACAGGCAACCGTTAGAGTATATAACACTACAGCCAACTGGTTCGGTGTTACATATCATGAGGATAAGCCAAGGGTCGTGTCAGCTATCCGTCAGCTTATAGAATGCGGAGAATACCCAAACGATCTTTGGAATTAACCGAAAGATAGCAAAGCTTAAATCGAAGCGCTTTAATTAAAGTAAAAATATTATTTAGCGAGGTATAAAATGGCAATTCTTGTAACAGGCGGTGCCGGATTTATCGGTACACACACACTTGTCGAGCTTCTTGAATCGGGCTATGAAGCGGTAGTTTTTGATAATTTCGATAATAGCAAGCCCGAGGCGCTTGAAAGAGTAAAGAAAATCACAGGCAAGGATTTTAAGTTTTATGAAGCAGATATGCTCGACCGTGATGCTATAGACAGAATATTTGAGGAAAACCAAATCGATGTCGTTATACATTTTGCGGGTCTTAAGGCAGTCGGAGAATCTGTAAAAGAGCCTTTGCGCTATTATCATAACAATATTACTGGAACGCTGAACATCCTTGAATCTATGCAAGCCCACGGAGTTAAAAACATAGTTTTCAGCTCGTCCGCAACCGTTTACGGTCAACCAAAGTCTGTTCCGATAAGTGAGGACTTCCCTCTTAAAACCTTTAATCCTTACGGTGAAACCAAGCTTATGATCGAGCGTATCCTTTCTGACCTTGCAAACGCAGACAGTGAATGGTGCGCAACGATTCTTCGTTATTTCAACCCGATTGGAGCGCATTCAAGCGGTCTTATGGGCGAGGATCCCAAAGGAATACCAAACAATCTTTTCCCGTATATAACAAGGGTCGCTTGCGGTATGCTTCCTCACCTTAATGTTTTCGGTTCGGATTATCCAACTCCGGACGGTACGGGAGTGCGCGATTATATCCATGTCGTAGATCTTGCAAAGGCTCATATAGCCGCGCTTGAATATACAGAAAAAAACACCGGCATTGATTATTTCAACATCGGAACAGGTGAAGGATATTCCGTTCTTGATGTGGTCAAAGCGTATGAGAGGGTTACGGGCAAGAAGATCCCGTATAAGATACAACCGCGACGCCCGGGTGACATTTCAGAGTGCTACTCAGACCCCAAGAAAGCATATGAGAAGCTTGGATGGTCTGCAATATACGGAATTGACGATATGTGCCGCGATGCTGACAGATGGCAGACAAATAATCCTAACGGATATGAGAGTTAAGATCTATTGACCTTTCATTGTTCTCACTACTAATTCCAAATCAAAAGCGGCTTATAAGATCCATTTTTGTTTACAGGAAGGTAAAAAATGAGCATCAAAAAAAAGCTTTTTGGAACTATGCCCAATGGAAAGGAAGTATATTCATATACTCTCCGAAATAACAACGGAATGAAAGTAAAGCTGCTTGAATACGGCGGATCCATTGTGCAGATAAAGGTTCCCGACAAAAAAGGCTCTATGGATGATGTCGTTTGCGGGTACAGTTCTCTTGACAGCTATATTTTCGGTAACGGCTATCAAGGCGCTTTAATAGGACGTGTCGGAAACAGAATATCAAAAGGTAATTTCACGCTTGACGGCAAGGAATTTTCACTCTTTATCAACGACGGCTCCAACTCGCTTCACGGCGGAGAATTCGGGTTCAACACCAAGATCTGGGATTCGGAGGCTGTTGACGGAGTCGAGCCTCGACTCATTTTCACAACTTTTTCCCCGGACGGCGAGGAAGGATATCAAGGAACACTCAAGGTTAAAGTAATTTATACATTGACAGATAATAACGGACTATCAATAGAATATAGCGCGACAACGGACAAAAAAACTATAGTTAACCTTACAAATCATGTGTATTTCAACCTCGGCGGCTATGCCTCAGGCAGTGTTTTAGGGCATACTCTTTGGATGGATGCAGACACATATCTTCCGACGGACGCGGAGCTTATACCCACCGGTGAGATCAAGCCCGTTTACGGCACTCCTTTTGATTTTACAACAGAGAAAACCGTTGGACGCGATTTTGATCTTTCTGACGCGGATATGAGAGTTGCGGGAGGATATGACCACTGTATGAATTTTGCAGGAGGAGCAAAAGACGAACCTGTGCTTCGAATCATTCTGACCGATCCCGTCAGCGGAAGAAGAATGAAAGTGTACACTGATCAACCTTCCGTTCAGTTTTACTCTGGCAATTTCCTTGATAATGCCGAGTATCCGTTTAAAAACGGATGCCCACAGAGAAAACAGATGGCGCTCTGCCTTGAAACACAGAAAATGCCGGACAGTATCAATCACGATAACTTTACGTCGGTCATACTCACCCCCGATGAAACCTATTCACACAAGACGGTTTACGAGTTTTCTGTTATTTGATCTAAATAAATATGCCGCCGAGAGCGACCCCAAAAGGTGTCTCTCGGCGACTTTATTTTTATGACAAACCTCAAATTTTGATGTGTCTGTATTAAGTATATAAACACACACCTTTGTTATCAATTAAACACCTTTTGAATACAAGCTTTGTGTTTTTTGCTTGACATTATAGTCATATAATGATATAATATATAAATATACAAAATAATTAATTTACTGTAAGTGACTGTATTTTTTTCGTGTCGCTTCCCCGCCCCTTAAATGTCTCTCGCTTTTGTTGATCTCAAGAACTCTTTTTACTTCGTAATACATAACTTTATTCACACGCTTCAAGGCTTGTGTAACATCTTTATGTACTGTACTTTTACTGATCCCAAAGTGAGCTGCCGCCGCACGAACCGTAGCTTTGTTTTCTATTATGTAAGACGCAAGCATTGTACATCTTTCTTTACCGGATGCTATATACATCATAATAATTTCCCCTTAGAAGTTCTTTTTAATACAATATATGAAAAAGAACTTCATGATAACACATTTTAAGGATTTTTATAATGCAAGAAAAAAAACAATTATACGTATTTGAAGGAATGACATCAATCTCCGCGCTTATAAAAGCTGCCGAAGAGTCTCCCAAAAGCGCAAGAAAGATCGAAAAAATAATATTCGAAAAAAGCAAGGCTCGTGATAAATTCAGACAGGTAGGATTTCTCAAAGCTAAGGCAGAATCGCTTGGCTTTGTACTTCAAGAATCCGAAAAAGCGCAAATAGACGAACTTGCATCGGGAAAAACGCACGGAGGCTTTATTGCGCTTTGCGGTGAACGCGATATCCCCAAATTGACAACGGATATCATACCCGAAAACGGCATTTTTTATCTTATAGAAGGTATAGAGGATCCCTACAATTTGGGTTATACTCTTCGCGCCCTAAGTCGGATCGTAGCCATGTCGTTCTGTGAGCCAAGGA
>JAZRUP010000050.1:0-2460 GCA_045652645.1 Eubacteriales bacterium
ATACCGCCGCTTCTGGCGAGATATTTTTTACTTGACGCGTCGAAATATACGACGGGTGTGGCGCCGGGGAAGATCTCAATGAGATTTTCACATTTTTTATATTGCTCCGAGTCCATTGACGGCACCTTGAGATAGAGCTTACCTCCCGTTTTCGGCGCTGTCGGCGTTGGGGAAGGCGTAGGATTTGGTTTTTCCGCTTTAGGTTTTTCGTCCGTATGTGTCAGCGGTGGCTTCGGTATATATCTCGAGTTTTCAATTAGCAGCGCGATGTTAGATACAAGCACACGCGGCGGCTCGTCGTCTTTGTACGAGAGATTTCCTTCAACAAACAGCGCGCTGTCAACGTAGATATAGCCCGAAAGCCTTGAGTACTGCTTGGAGAATACCACGCACTCAAGCTCTCCGAGGCGGTCCTCAAGCTTGAAGAATGCCATCTCGTCGCCGTTTTTGGTCGTTTTTCTTGACACGGACGTGACGATTCCCGTGAGCTTTACCGTCTGACGGTCGCTGAAGTGTCCTCCGTCCGTTTCAAAGTCGGATATTATTTCGGAGATCGGGATAGATTTAAGAGCTTCCGCGCAAAGGCTGAAATTATCTATAAGATGTCCCGAAAAATACATTCCCGAACATTCTTTTTCAAGCAAAAGCTTTTCTTTAAGGGTGAAGTCAGGGACGTCAGGAAACTCAAATTCGGGCTGCGAGAAGTTGATGCTTGCGGAGAACATATCGAGCTGTCGCGCGATATTTGTGCGATTTCTCTCCGCAAGCGTGTCGATAAGCTTTTCGTATCCCGCGAGCAGACGGCTGCGGTAAACTCCGAGTCCGTCAAACGAGCCCGATTTTATGAGGGATTCAACCATTCTCTTATTGAGCTCTCCGCCGCCCATTCTTTCGGCAAAATCGGAAAATGATGAGTAGGGCTTACGCTTTCTTTCGTTTATGATAGCCGATACAAACTGATGTCCTACGTTGCGGAGCGCCAGAAGTCCGAATCTGATATTTCCGTCGGCAACGTGGAAATACATTCTCGATTCGTTTATGTCGGGCGGGAGAACTTTTATGCCAACCTTGCCGCACTCCGCGATATACTCTGATACTTTTACCGGATTTCCGAGAACCGACGTGAGCATCGCGGCGAAATATTCCTTCGGATAATGAGCCTTGAGATACGCCGTTCTGTACGAGATAAGCGCGTATGCCGCCGCGTGGCTTTTGTTAAACGCGTAGTTCGCGAAGCTTCCGAGGTCGTCGAAAAGCTCGTTCGCGGCGGTGGCAGTCATTCCGTTTTTGACAGCCCCCATAACAAAATCCTCTCGCTCCGCCTCCAGGACGCTCGCTTTCTTCTTTGACATCGCGCGGCGGACTATGTCAGCGTGACCGTAGCTGTATCCCGCCAAAATGCGGAAAACGCTCATTACCTGCTCCTGATATACCGTACAGCCGAACGTCGGCGCGAGTACGGGCTCAAGCAGGGGCGACGGATATTTGACCTTTTCGGGGTCGCGTCGGCACTCGATAAATCTCGGTATCGACTCCATAGGTCCCGGACGGTAGAGCGCTATCGCCGCCAAAATATCGTCGATGCAGGAGGGCTTAAGCTCGGTCAGCATCTGCCTCATTCCCGCGGATTCAAGCTGAAAAACACCGAGCGTGTTACCCGAGGATATGAGCTTGTAAGTTTTCTCGTCGCCAAGATCGAGCCGGTTCAAGTCAAAATCGGGGTCGTATTCGTTTATTTGCGTTTGGGCGTCGTTTATAATTGTGAGATAACGCAGTGCAAGAAAGTCGAATTTAAGCAGTCCGAGCTTCGCGACGGTGTCCATATCGAACTGCGTGACCGTCACTCCGTTGCTGACGGCAAGGGGAACGTAATCGCTGACGGGAAGCTCCGTTATAACGACACCCGCCGCGTGAATGGAGATATTTCTCGGCATTCCCTCAAGGCTTTTTGCCGTGTCAAGCAGACGGCGCACGTCGGGAGAGGACTCGTAAAGCTCACGCAGAGCCTTTGTTTTCATTGCCTTTTCAAGCGTGATATTAAGCTCGGTTGGGATCGCCTTCGCGATGACGTCAACGTCACCGTAAGACATTCCGAGAGCTCGTCCGACGTCGCGGACGGCGGCTTTGGCAGCAAGAGTACCGAAGGTGATTATCTGCGACACGTGATCGGAACCGTAGCGCTCCGCAACGTAGTCAAGCACTTCACCTCGGCGCTCGTAGCAGAAATCTATATCAATATCGGGCATACTTACGCGTTCGGGATTGAGGAATCGCTCAAAAAGCAGACCGAAGCGTATGGAATCAACATCGGTAATGCCGAGGCAGTACGCCGCAAGGCTTCCCGCACCCGAGCCACGTCCGGGACCTACGGGGATCTTCTTTGATTTCGCGAAATTAACGTAGTCCTGAACGATAAGAAAATAATCGGCATATCCCATCTCGGTTATGACGGAAAGCTCG
>JAZRUP010000051.1:0-2759 GCA_045652645.1 Eubacteriales bacterium
AGCTGATCCGCGTCACCGATAAGAAGCAGTCTCGCGCCCGGCTTTATAGCTTTTAGCAGTGAATACATCAGAGAATTATCTATCATTGATGCCTCATCAATAATAACGGCATCCTCTTCAAGCGGATCGTTTTCATCGCGCGCGAACGTAGCCCTGTTAGAATCCTCATCCGCATATCCCATTTCAAGCAATCGGTGTATAGTTCTCGCCTCGTGTGATGTGGCTTCCGACATTCTTTTGGCAGCTCGTCCCGTAGGCGCGGCAAGCGCGACCTCAAGCCCCATATTCGCGAATATTTGTATTAAAGCCCTAATTACGGTGGTTTTACCCGTTCCTGGGCCGCCCGTAAGTATAGTAACGCCCGAAATAAGAGCGTCTGAAATGGCTCTTTTTTGAAGATCCGCATAGATGAGACCGTTGTCAAGCTCTGCCTTATGTATCATAACACCTATATCCGTTGTATCCATAGACGGGCAAAGCCGGTCTATTTTATCAAGTTTTTCCGCAATATAGCGCTCCTCATCGTAGGTTTTACAGGTATATATGTAGTTTACGCCGTCAAAATTAGAGCAACGCGCACGATCCGCCTTCAAAAGACGGGATATAGCCGCTTCCGTGTCATCCACGCCGACATCAAGCAGCTGCGCAGCGGCTAAAGTCAGCTTTTCGCGTGGCAAGCAGGTATGGCCGTTTACCCTTTCGTTGCGCATAAGCGTAAAAATTACTCCCGATTCAATTCGTTCGGGTGAGTTTTTATCAATTCCAAGACCCGCAGCCATAGCATCAGCACGCTCAAAGCCTACACCATCTATCTCTTCACACAAAAGATAGGGATTCTTTTTAGCTATATCTACCGAACGACCGCCCCATTTTTTGTATATTTTAACAGTCGCAGCTGAACCGAACCACTCTCTGAAGAAGATCATAGCATTTCTCATTCCGGATTTTTCTTTAAAATCTTCGCTTATATCTCTGGCTTTTTTGGGAGTAATTCCGGATATTCTTGCAAGCCATTCGGGATGATTTTCAATAACGTCAAAGCTGTCCTCGCCGAACTCGTCAATGATCTTCCGAGCGGTCTTAGGACCGATACCCTTTATAGTTCTTGATGACAGATAACGAAGCATCGCGGATCTGTCAGCCGGCATTGTACGTTCAAAGGTGTCAGCAGAAAACTGTCTTCCATATTTGGGATTATGTATCCATTTACCGTAAAGTGTCAACGTATCACCTTCCGAAATATAAGGCAAATAACCGACGGCGGTGATAAGATCACCGTCCTCGGTTCCAAGGTCAAATATGGTATAACCGTTTTCCTCGTTGGAATATATTATCCCCTCAACACATCCGCTTATCGACAAGGTTTCGTTATTTTCTGACATGTTTACCCCTCAACATACATAATATAAGTACAAATATCCTCTGTTTTCTACATAATTCTTTATATTCTCGTCTTTTTCGAGGTGCCTCGGTATAAATATAACTACCCCGCACCTTCCGCAAAGGCACAGAGATTCTGCGTCCCTGATCTTTATTTTTAAGATCTCAAGATCATCACACGGCTCAAGTATAACAGCCGCAGGCACATTTGAATAAAAGTTAGCGAAGAACACCTTTACCAAACAATAAATTCCAAAGACCGCGAAAACCGCGATAACTACTGATAAAACAGACTCAATAAGCATATAATCCCCTCCACCGATCTATATTATAATAATATTCGATGGAGGGTTTTCAGGTTCAGAACAATTCTTTCAAAGAGTCAACGTAATCAAGCTTTTCCCAAGGGGCTTCAACGTCCTCGCGTCCAATGTGACCGTAAGCCGCGAGAGGCTTGTATATCGGTCTTCTGAGATCAAATCGTTTGATAATAGCGGCCGGACGCAGATCGAATAGCTTATTTACTGCTTCAGAAAGCTCAAGGTCGGAATGTTTACCGGTCATAAATGTGTCTACTCTGACAGAAACGGGCTTCGCTACACCGATAGCGTAAGCAATCTGAACTTCGCATTTCTTAGCAAGCCCAGCAGCTACGATATTCTTTGCAATATGTCTTGCCGCGTAGCAAGCTGACCTGTCAACTTTTGTCGGATCTTTGCCGGAGAATGCCCCGCCGCCGTGACGAGCGTAACCGCCGTAAGTATCAACTATTATCTTGCGTCCCGTAAGTCCACTGTCACCTGCGGGCCCGCCAATAACGAAACGGCCGGTAGGATTTACATATATCTTGGTTTCGTTGTCAAGAAGCTCTGCAGGAATTATGGGTTTGATGACCTCAGCAATAAGGTCTTCTCTTATCTGCTCAAGAGTTGCTTCAGGGCTATGCTGAGTAGAAATAACAACGGTATCAACACGGATGGGATTATCGTTTTCATCATATTCAACCGTTACCTGTGTTTTGCCGTCAGGGCGAAGATATGTAAAAGTACCGTTTTTTCTTACCTCTGTAAGTCTTATGGCAAGCTTATGCGCAAGAGAAATAGGAAGCGGCATAAGCTCAGGGGTCTCGTCGCATGCGAAGCCGAACATAAGTCCTTGGTCTCCGGCTCCCGTATCGAGTCCGTCTGTATCCTCACCCGCCTTTGCCTCAAGAGATTTGTCAACACCCATAGCAATATCGGGTGACTGCTCGTGAATTGAGCTTATAACCGCGCAGCTGTCGCAGTCAAAGCCGTATTTCGCGCGGTCATAACCGATCTCTCTTACCGTTTCTCTTACAACGGTCTGGAAATCAACGTAACCTTTAGTAGTTATCTCAC
>JAZRUP010000052.1:0-16644 GCA_045652645.1 Eubacteriales bacterium
ACCTCTGTTGCCGTCGGAGCGTCGCAGATGTGCGGTAAGCTCGGTCAGAAGATAGCTAACGAAAAGGTTACGGCTATCGACGACGGAACGATCCCCGGCGCTTGGGGCTCTGTTAATATCGATGACGAGGGTACACCCACACAGAGAAACGTGCTTATTGAAAACGGTATCCTCAAGAACTATATGATAGACCGTCTCGGCTCGCGCAGAATGGGTATGCCTATGACCGGAAGCGGACGACGTGAGAGCTACACATACGAGCCTACCTCCCGTATGACCAACACGTTTATAGCGAATGGACCTGACAAGAACGAGGATATTATTGCCTCCATCGAATACGGTCTTTACGCGAAGGTTATGGGCGGCGGCTCCGTAAATCCCTTGACGGGCGCGTTCAATTTCGCCGTAAACGAGGGGTATATCGTCAGAAACGGTAAGATCTGCGAAGCGGTACGCGGCGCGGCGCTTATCGGAACAGGATCACAAATACTTCAGGATATAGATATGGTCGGTCAGAATCTCGCAACCGGTCAGGGCGTTTGCGGAAGCTCAAGCGGAAGCGTTCCGACAGACGTCGGTCAACCTCTTATCCGCGTGTCCAAGATTACAGTAGGGGGTCGCTGATATGAATTTTGAAAAGATAAAATCCGCTATAATCGATGCCGCAAAGCTTCACGGCGTTGAAGAATATGAAATTTACTATATGTCCGACGAAAGCCTCTCTGTTGAAACTCTCAAGGACGAGGTATCAAGCTTCTCGTCGGGTACGTCAGGCGGTCTTTGCTTCCGTTGCGCCATTGACGGTAAAATGGGATATGCCTCCACCGAATATATAGTTCCCGAGGAGATGGAGCGCCTTGTTCTCTGCGCTAAGGAAAACGCGAAGAGCATTGAAAAAGATGATATTTGCGGGATCTTCAAAGGCTCTGACGCTTATTCGAAAAATACAGCCAACAAATACGTCAAACCCACTGCCGCGGAGATAAAGCAGGCAGCGCTCGACATTCAGAGAGAAAACTACGCCGCCGACGAAAGAGTAACGGAAGGAACGCAATCCGCCGCTATGACCTTCGGCGTGACCGTCAGACTTTTCAATTCTCACGGACTTGACCTTATGAACTTCGTAGGCACAAGCCTCGTTTACGCCGCCCCCATCGTTAAAGTCGGCGAGGAATCCGAAAACAATTACGAGATAGCAAAATACACCAAAGATATTGATGCTAAGGCTATCGCCTCCAAAGCCGTTGCCGATTCTCTTGAGAAAATAGGCGCGGGCGAGGTTCCCTCGGGCAAATACAATATAATTATCAGCGGTGACGAGATGAGAGGCTTTCTCTCCGCGTTCTCCCCTGCCTTCTCCGCAAAAAACGCGCAGCTCGGTCTGTCGCTTCTCGCGGGAAAAGAGGGTGAGAAGGTTGCCGCCGACATCGTAACTCTTACCGACGACCCTATGAGAAAGGGATATGACATAGTCACTCCCTTTGACGCCGAGGGCGTTGCGACTTACAGAAAAGCGATCATTGAGAACGGCGTCCTCAAAACACTGCTTCACAACCGTGAAACTGCCGCGAAAGCCAACGTCGAAAGCACGGGTAACGCCAGCAAGGCCGGATATTCAGCTCCCGTCGGCATCAGCCCATATGCGTTCTGCATCGAGGCTGGTAAGCTTACGCGTGACGAGCTTTTCGAGAAAGCCGGGAACGGAATCTTCATAACCGAGATCAAGGGCATCCACGCAGGAGCCGACTCCGTCACGGGAGACTTTTCGCTCGAAAGCGCAGGATTCATCATTGAAAACGGTAAAAAGACTAAACCCGTAAAATCCTTTACTATAGCGGGTAACTTCTTTGACCTTCTCAAGTCGATCGACTCACTCTCAAACAATATTGAAACGGGCGTTCCCACGGGATTCACCTCGTTCGCGTCTCCCGACGTGCTCATTAAAAATATGAGTGTTGCGGGAAAATGATCCTTTATCCATAGATAAAACTCGGACAGAGTCAAGACTCTGTCCGAGTTTTATTAATCATAGCTTTTAACCACATAGTCAAAAAGCAAGCCTCCGCCCGCGAGTATCGCAAGGCTCATCATTATGTATTCAAACATAGGTTGATATACAACTACCGCATATTGCGGATATTGCTCATATTCAGTCAAAAAGCTCATAAAAAGCACGTGTAAAGCAATGAATATTATAGGTAAACAAGCAAGAAACAACCTCTCAGCTTGATTCGACAGCGTTATTTTCTTCGTTTTTTCTTTCATTCTTTTCATAACTTACCTCTTTTCTATATATATTCTATCATATCCTCACTTCCCTGTCCACAAGTATATTTTGACATTTTAATTACATAAATTTCCATTTATTTGCTTAATAAGGCTTATTTTCTTAATTTTAGGAATCTTTTCGGGGTGATACAATTAAATCACCCCACGGGAGATAGCGTGAAAGTTTATCATGACTCAACCCTTTTTTATTCGCAAATCAAACACATTTAAATTTCAATAAATATTTGTGCCGCCGACATAGCGGTGAAATGGAGATTGTATGAAGATCAAATCAAACTATTCTTGCCTCGGCAATATAAAAAATTTAAAGAGAATAGAATACAAGGAAAAATGCGTCGGCAATATAGACGTTTTCTACGCCCTTTACAAGGTAGAAACTGACACGGGCGAGCTTTACGCGGTTGCCGTCGGCGAGGACGGAGCGCTGTCAGCTATAACTCTTGGATCC
This sequence comes from Eubacteriales bacterium, assembly GCA_045652645.1. Lineage (GTDB taxonomy): Bacteria > Bacillota > Clostridia > Oscillospirales > CAG-272 > RGIG3994. Next base: position 2,738 of record JAZRUP010000052.1, read on the forward strand.
GAGAATGACAGTATCGGATTATATAAAACAGCCTATGAAAACGAGGTCAGCGAGGTAACGTTTTTCGACGTAGCTGATGATCTGCTTTACGAAAAACAACATATTGTGATATGATTTGTTTTTTTCAAAAAAATCATCAATATATTGTGAAAAACTATTTACAAAAGATTTCCTTTGTGATATAATTGTGTCATTCAATGAAAGGAATACTTTTTGGCCCTATGAAATGCCCTTTTTGCAATTTTCCCGACAGTAAAGTAATTGATTCTCGCCCCATTTCCGACGGAGCCAGCATTCGCCGCAGGCGTGAATGTCTCTCGTGTCAGAAGAGATTTACAACCTTCGAAATGCTTGAATCAATGCAGATAATGGTAGTAAAAAAAGACGGCTCTAAAGAGCTTTTTGATAAGCAAAAGCTGCTTTCAGGACTTTTTAAGGCTTGCCAGAAGCGCCCCATCGACCCGACGGCTATTGCCGATGATATTGAGTCCGATCTCCTTAACAATCTCGTAGGAGAGGTCACGACCGCTAAGATCGGCGAGATGGCGATGGAAAAACTCAAGGTACTTGATGACGTAGCGTACGTTCGCTTCGCATCGGTTTACCGCGAGTTCAAGGACGTTAACACCTTCCTTGACGAGCTTAAGAGCCTTCGTAAAAAATCTCCGAGAAAAAAGAAAAATCAAGAAAATGAATAAAAAGCTCAACGCGTCTAATGCATTAGACGCGTTGAGCTTTTTATTTATCTGAGCTCCGCTATATCAAGAATAAGTCTTTCCGTCTTTTCCCAGCCGAGGCAAGGGTCTGTGATAGACTTTCCGTAAACATTCTCGCCTATCTTCTGCGCGCCATCCTCAATGTACGACTCGATCATAAAGCCCTTGACGAGTTTTTTGACGTCCTCATTGTGTCGCGTGCTGTGAAGGACCTCTTTAGCGATCCTTATCTGCTCAAGGAATTTCTTGCCCGAGTTTGCGTGGTTGGTATCAACGATAAGGGCGGGATTTTTGAGTCCGCTCTTTGCGTAAGTTTCCGCAAGACCGATGAGGTCCTCATAGTGATAGTTAGACATCGACTGACCGTGGCGATTGACGTAGCCGCGGAGTATCGCGTGCGCGAGGGGATTCCCCTTGCTTTCGACTTCCCAACCGCGGTAGATGAATGTGTGCGGATGCTGGGATGCCGTGATGGAGTTCATCATAACGGAAACATCTCCGCTCGTCGGGTTCTTGAGGCCTACGGGTATGTCAAGTCCGCTCGCTGTCAGTCTGTGCTGCTGATTTTCCGTTGAACGTGCGCCGACCGCAACGTACGAAAGAAGGTCTGAAAGATAACGGTAGTTATCGGGATAAAGCATCTCGTCAGCGCAGAAAAAGCCCGTTTCCTTGATGGCTCTCATATGGAGCTTTCTGATAGATATTATTCCCTTCAGCATATCCGGACTTTCATCGGGATTCGGCTGATGCAGCATACCCTTGTATCCGTCACCCGTCGTACGTGGCTTATTCGTATAAATTCTCGGTATGATTATAATTTTGTCCTTGACTTTCTCTTGAACCTTCGCAAGGCGTGAGATATAATCAACGACCGCGTCCTCTCGGTCAGCGGAGCAAGGACCGATAACGAGAATTAGCTTCTCGCTCTCACCCGTGAAAACATCCGCGATCTCCTTATCGTAGCTCGCCTTCTTGGCGGAAAGCTCCTCCGACATAGGATACATTTCCTTTATTTCCATAGGAATTGGCAATTTTCTTTTAAATTCCATATTCATTTTGTTTTATTCCTTTTTTACGTTGATATCAAGTTCTTTTATTTCATCGAAAAAGCTCGGATAACTCTTCCTTACGGCTTCGGCTTCGTCGATAATGCCTCCGAAAAGCGTGAGAAGCACAGCAAGCGACATAACTATTCTGTGGTCATTATGACCCGAAAGTATTTCCGTCGGCGCGTGAAGCTCGTTTTTTACGACGGTTACAGTGTTTTCATCAACCTCAACTATCGCTCCGAATTTTTTAAGCTCCGTTGCCATTGCGACAGCACGGTCACTCTCTTTTATCTTGAGTCTGCGTGTTCCCGTAAAATGCGCTCCGTTTTTGGCCACAGCCAACGCGAACAGCACGGGACCGAGGTCGGGGCAGTCCGAAATATCGAGCGTCGGGCAACCGTCCGCCAGCGCCCTAAAATAATCCCCGTAAACGCGGTCTCCTTGAAGACTGTTTTCGTTAAGCCCCATAACCCTTACGTCACCGCCAATAAAGTTAAACGCGTCAAGAAACGCGGCGTTTGAACAATCCCCCTCGACCGTGAGCGATGCGGGCCTGTATTTCTGATTGCCCTTGATCTTGATCGTATTTTCGTCGGTATCAATGGCAATTCCGAATTTTCTTATCGTATCTACTGTAATATCGATATATTTTTTGCTCTCAACAGGCGGTAAAAGCTCAATAACACTGTCTCCGTCGGCAAGAGGGAGAGCGAACAGCAGCCCGCTTATAAACTGACTGCTGACGTCTGCGCGTACTCGGTAAAGCCCACCGATGAGCTTACCCGTAAGTCTAAATCGGTCCTTAGCAGATACAACTTTTATGCCTTTTTCGGCAAATATCTCGGTATATACTCCAATACCGCGCGAGACCAGCCTTTCCGTTCCGACAAATTCACATTCATCGCCCGACAGCATAGCAATAGGGATCATAAATCGCAGTGTGCTTCCGCTCTCGCGGCAAAAAAACTCTTTAACAGCACCGCTTTTCTCGGTTATAGCATTTCCCGCTCCCTTTATTATTACGATGTCTCCGTCTTTTTTGAATTGGGCTCCTATAGCCTTGATACAGTCAAGCGTTGCCGACATATCCTCGCTCGCCGATATGCCCTTTATAACGCTCTCACCGTCGGCAAGAGCCGCGGAGATCATAAGTCTGTGCGCGTAGCTTTTTGAAGGCGGTGCGAGTATCGCGCCTTTTGCTACGCTTTTTCCTATTTCTACCTTCATTTTTTATTGTTTTCTACGTAATTTATAAGATATTCAGCTGCTTCGGTGTATCCGTCAAAGCCTTTTCCCATAACGCAGGTGAGCGCGTACTCTCTGACAAAGCTTATTTGTCTGAAGCTCTCCCTCTCGTTGACGGCGGAGATATGGACCTCGACCGTCGGGATAGCGACCGACTTAAGCGCATCAAGTATAGCGACACTCGTGTGTGTATACGCGGCGGGATTTATAACGATACCGTCAATATTTTGACGGAACGCCTCCTGTATTCTGTCAACGATAGCACCCTCGTGATTTGACTGATAAAACTCGACCTCATAACCGAATTTTTCCGAATGCTCCGTTATAAGAGCCAAAAGATCCGAATAAGTTTTCTTTCCGTATATCTGCGGCTCTCTGACGCCAAGCATATTGATGTTGGGGCCGTTTATTACGAGTATTTTCATTTCTTTGTTTCTCCATTTGTAAATACGTCTGTTCCGTATCGGGCGGCAAGCATATCGCATATGACCAATGCCGCCACCGCGTCAATTACGGGACATATTCTGCGAATTATCGCGGGATCGTGACGTCCCTTGATCGAAAGCTTTTTGTTCTCTCCCGAAACAAAGTCGACCGTATCCTGCTCACGAGAGATCGACGGAGTGGGCTTAACTGCGCATCTGAATATTATCGGCATACCGTTGGTAATTCCGCCGTTGATGCCACCGTTACGATTTGTTTTCGTCATTATTTTGCCGTTATCGGAGAAGAACGGGTCATTTGCCTCACTTCCGCGGAGAGAGGCAAAGTCAAAGCCATCACCAAACTCTATTCCCTTCACTCCTCCGAGCGAGAAGAGCGCGTGAGAAAGCATACTTTCAACCGAATCGAACCAAGGTTCGCCAACGCCAGCGGGAACACCCGTAACAGCCGTTTCGACAATGCCGCCGATGCTGTCACATTCGGACTTGACCTCGTCAATAACGCTCAAAATATCGGATCCTATATCGTTGAGAACAGGAAAGCTTGCGCCATTCAAGCGGTCGATCTCGGTTTCAATATCGTTATTTTCGCCGAAAGCCGAGTCCTTGACACCGCCGCAGTAGCTTATATGCGTTCCTATTTTGATTCCAAGACGAGCGAGAGCCAAGGTAGCGATCGCGCCCGCCGCTACCAGCGGCGCCGTGATACGTCCCGAGAAATGACCGCCGCCGCGGTAATCCTCAAAGCCGTGATACTTCACGTATGCCGTATAATCAGCGTGAGACGGACGCGCCGTATGCCGCATTTCGGAATAATCTCCGCTCTTTTTATCCTCGTTGGGAATAATTATGCAGATAGGCGTTCCCGTTGTATAGCCCTCGAAAACTCCACTGACTATCTGAAAATTGTCCGGCTCACGTCTTGCCGTATCCATTGAGGATGACGGGCGGCGGCGCGACAGCCTGTCCTTTATATATTCTTCATCAATTTTAATGCCCGGGGCAAGTCCGTCGATAACGGCGCCGATGGCTCGTCCGTGGCTCTCTCCGAAAAGAGTTACCGCAACGCTTTGACCGAATGTGTTTTTCATAATATTTCTTTAAGCTCCCAAGCCTTCATTTTTTTAAATTCAAAGTTTCCGATCTCGCCAACGTAAACAACGGTTATCTCGTCACCCGACATCTTTTTATCGTGAATGAGATACGACATTATTTCGTCCTTATCATATTCGACCTTCGTCGGAAGTCCGTATTTTTCGAGGACACAAACAAGTCTTTCCCGTACGTCAGCCGAGCAGAGAGACAACATTCCGAGAGCGACGCACTCCCCGTGATAAAATTCGCCAAGTCCCTTTGAGCTCTCTATCGCGTGACCGATCGTATGTCCGAAATTCAGCACCTTGCGAAGTCCCTTTTCCATAGGGTCTATCTCAACTACGTTTTTCTTGATAAGAAGCGACCGGTATATGATCTCCGCAAGATCCGCTTCAAGATCGCCGCTGTTTTCAATAAACTCAAAAAGCGTGGCATCAGACGTTGCCGCCATCTTAATAGCCTCGGCAAGCCCCGCACTTATATGACGCATAGAAAGAGTTTTAAGCGTATCCGGGTCAATAACTACCCTTTTCGGCTGATAAAACGCACCTACGATGTTTTTGACTCCTTTATAGTCAACTGCCGTTTTACCTCCGATCGAGGAATCGACCTCGGAAAGAAGCGTTGTCGGAATATTATAAAAATCAATGCCTCGCATATAACACGCGGATGCAAATCCGGCCATATCGCCGACGACTCCGCCCCCAACCGCTACCACGCAATCAGTGCGGGTAAAGGAATGCTCGAGAAGAGCCGAAAGGATCAGTTCAAAAGAGCCGAGATTCTTGTTTTCCTCTCCTTGAGGTAATGTCAGAATATGTCCGTCCTTTGCGGCATCCGCAACAGTTTTCGCGTATTCCGCAGGCACTCCGCTGTCGGTTACGACAAGCACTCGACGCTGGAGCGGAAGCAGCTCGCCTATCTTATTGAGAGCGCCTCGCTCGATTATTATATCATAGCTTTTTTCTTTGAGTTCAACTGTAAGTTTCATAATTTTTCCTTGTATTAAGAGCGGTAAGTTCCTACGAGCTTAAGCTTATCGCATGTCGCGCCGAGAGCTGTAAGCATCTCGCGACCGTTCGCGGTATTTATATTTCCGTCAACCTCGACGTAGAAATAATAGCTCCACATAAGCTCTTTCATAGGACGGCTTCTTAGATTTCTCATATTGAAGCGGTAAGCGCCGATAATATCAAGAGTTTTCGCAAGCGCGCCCGCTTCATTCTTAACGGTAAATACCAAAATAAAATGCTCGTTTGTCTTGGCGGTCGGATTCGGCAGATTCTGCGTTCTTGAGAATACCGCGAATCTCGTCGTATTGTTTCGGCTTGAGTTTATGCCCGTCTCGAGTACGTCAAGTCCGTATAGCTCCGCTGTTTCGGCAGACCCGATAGCCGCGATAGACTTATCTCCGGTTTGGGCGACATTTTTCGCCGCGATCGCTGTGTTTGTGCTTGGGATCTCATCAAATCCGCGCTTCTTTATATAATTCGCACACTGTGATAGCGCCTGCGGATGGCTGGTTACTGTTTTTATATCGGAAAAAGTTGCTCCCTTCACCGCTATAAGATTATGAACGACGGGAACGTCCGTTATAGCGTTTATATAAAGACTTCCGGAAAAGATCAGATCCATAACGGAGCCGACGTCACCCGCATAGCTGTTTTCAATGGGAAGAACAGCATTATCGCATTCACCTCTTTCAACAGCGGCGTAAGCGTCTTTGAAGTCAGGGTAAGAGACGAGACAAGCATCGGGAAACGCGCCCTTTGCGGCTATATGACCGAAAGCCCCCTCAACTCCGCTATAAGCGACTCTCATTTCTCCCATAAGACGCCTTTGATAGCGCTTTGAGATCTCCATCGTGTCCTTCAAAAAGTTTATATAATATTCCTTGAATTTTTCCTCGGAAATATATTCAGTATTTCGTTTTATGATCTCCGCTTCGCGTGACGCATCAAAAACAGGAAGCCCGTTTTCGATCTTATATTTAGCGACGCCCTCGACAGCCTTCATTCGTCTTTCAAAAAGCTCCGCGAGCTGCTTGTCCACCTGATTTATTTCAAGTCTTGCGGCTTCAAGTTCGTTCATAAAATACACCTCAAAAACAATATATATATAAAATTAATATTTTTTATTATATCACAAAATCAAAAAAAAGTAAATATTTTTTAGTATTATAAAAAATAAAGCAATAATTTTTTTCAAAACAACTAAATTATAAGGAAAATGAGACATAACCACCGGAACAAACCGGTGGTTATGTCTCAAGTAACAGCGTTACGCTTTATTCCTTTTTTAAAGCACTTGATATTCTCTATCATCTCGTCAAGACAAAGCGCTCTTGCCTCGGCGCTTGCCCACGCCATATGGGGTGTCAGGCAGACGTTCGGAAGATCTTTGATCTTATACATAGGATGATCAGCCGAAAAGGGCTCCGACGAATATACATCCGTACCAAACGCTCCTATCTTGCCCGAGATAACGGCATCGGCTACCGCCGACTCGTCCGTAACAGCACCTCTTGCGGCGTTGAAGAGGATAACGTCTTTTTTCATCGTGTCGATCTCGGCTTTTCCGATAAGTCCGCGTGTACCGTCGTTCAGTGGAGTGTGGATAGTAATTATATCCGACTCACGGCACAGAGTACTGAGATCAACACAATCATAATTCTCATTCGGTGTACGCTTGAACGCTATCACGCGGCATCCGAAGGCTTCGGCAACCGAGGCAACCTTTTTCCCTATGTTCCCGAGCCCTATAATGCCCCACGTTTTACCCGCAAGCTCGTGATATATGGGTGCGACCTTGTTTGCGACACCGGATCTTGTATACTCGCCCGATGCAACGTATGACGTATATTCTCTTATATGCGTTGCCATCTCAAGCACCGCCGCTACCGTCACCTGTGCTACTGAATTTGTCGAATAACCGACTACATTGCTTACCTGTATTCCCGCACGGCGACAATATTCAATATCAATATTGTCATACCCCGTAGCTGCTATACAAATGAGTTTAAGCTTCTCGGCACCCGCGAGAACACTTTCATTGAGTTTTACCTTGTTTATTATAACGACGTCACTGTATCTTATCCTATCACTAACGTCAGAGGGGTTCGTAGCGTTATATATGTCCGCCTCGCCAACTGATGAAAGCTTAGACAGATCGAGATCCGCTCCGAGTGTTCCCGCGTCAAGTACAGTAATTTTCATAAAATTTCCTTTATTTTAATTTAAGCTTCAATGTAACTATCTCATAGTTTGAAACGTCAAGCTTGACCGTGTTGTCTTTGACCTCGATCTCTTTTTCCGTGTTTTCCATAAGATCCGCAAGATACGCGCGCTCAACGTCAAAGCCGAGCTTGATCTCAGGCTTTGATTTTCTGTCAAAAGCGTCGTACATACGAACGATGATCGCGTCCTCATCCTCAGCCATCTTTACCGTTTCAACAACGATATTATCCGCGTCGCAAGAGATCATAGACTTGCTTTCGGGAAGTGTTCCGTTATTTTTACCGATCTCAACAAAGCTGAGCTTCTGGTTAAGCTTATAAGCTTCTCTGACCGTTCCGCCTACCTTGAAGTTGCCCTCGTGCGGATAGATCGAGTATGTGAAGCTGTGCTGATGCTTGTCGGCGTACGGATCGGGATCCGTTGCACATTTAAGCAGTGTCAGCGCCATCACATTGCCTACACAGCTGTGTCCGTACTTGCAGTCGTTAAGAATACTTACACCGTATCCGTCCTCGGATATATCAGCCCATTTATGTGCGCAGACCTCAAATTTTGCAGTATCCCAGCTCGTGTTTTCGTTGTTCGTGCGCTCCACGTTTCCAAACTGGATGTCGTACGTCGCCTTTGTCGCGTGAACGTTGATCGGGAACAGTGCTTTAAGAAGGACGTGCGATTCCTTCCAATCAAGCTCTGTCTTAACGTCGATTCTTCTTACATCGTCATAAACAAGTATCGTCTGGACAATCGTAGAATCATAGAACTTCTTCTCAATACGCACACCGGCACCCGCTCCAACGTTTACGGGAGTTACACTGACAGTTTCGGGATCGTAGCTCTTCTTTTTATAGTAAGATGTGATTTCCCACGCGTCGTACTTTTTCGGAATATCCTCGTATATCTTAAGCTCATTGACCTTGCCCGCGGCGAGCTCCATATCAAGTAGCTTATCGTAAAGAGAAACGATATTTCCGTCAGCATCAAGCTTAATTATATAGTTCTTGCTCTCGATCCTGTATGACGTAGCCGTAACACCGCAAGTTTCCTTCTCGTTAACGACCGCATAACCGAACGCGGGGATGTTTTCTACGTAAACTGTCTTTCCGTCCTTTTCGATAACGTCACTCACAGGGAAGCCGTTAGCGTTGTAAACGAGAAGTCCGCCGTCCGTTTTGATATTGTCAGCAAGATTTTTGAAGCTTCCCTCAAACAGAGATTCTCCGTTTTCGAGTATCTTCTTATAGTCGATATCACACTGCTCATAGACCTCATGGATCGATGATCCGGGGATTATATCGTGGAATTGATTTATAACGATCTCGCGCCAGATATCATAATACGCTTTTTTGTCGTACGGCGCACCGTTAAGGATATTGTCGAAAACTCCAAGTGACTCCGCTTTTCCGAGAAGCAACTCAGAACGCCTGTTGTTTTTCTTATTCTTGGCTACGGACGTATAAGTTCCTCTGTGAAATTCGAGATAAAGCTCACCCGCCCATTTCGGCTTGACCTTAAGCTCATTTACCGATCTCTCGAAATTCTTTTCAACTCGGTCAAGATAATCTGCCGCAAAACTTATCTGCGTTTTGGGGATTCCGGGAAGTGAGCGAGCGGTTCTTCTCTGCTGCTCAAGCATATCCTTAGTGGGACCGCCGCCGCCGTCACCGTAACCGAACGTGATCAAAGTTTCGTTGTTATATTCCTTTTGCTGATATCTGTTCCACGTACCTTTAACTTGATCCGGCTTTACATATCCAACATACGTCGTTCTGTTGTCTGCGGGTTTTCTATAATCGTAATTCTGTGCCGTAATAAAATTAGTGAATATTTCCGTGCCGTCAATACCCTCCCACATAAATGTATCGTAGGGCAATGTATTGGTTTCATTCCAGCTTATCTTCGACGTTACGAACCTATCAACACCTGATTTTTTGAGTATTTGAGGCATAGCCGCGCTGTATCCGAAAACATCGGGGAGCCAGAGGATATGGCTGTCAATGCCAAACTCTTCTTTTATAAAACGCTTACCGTGCATAAGCTGACGCACAAAGCTCTCACCAGAGATCAAATTACAGTCAGCCTCGCACCACATAGCGCCCTCGACCTCAAAACGTCCGTCAGCAACAGCCTTCTTTATACGCTCGTAAAGCTCGGGTGCGTCTTCCTTGATATTCTGGAAAAGGTGGGGCTGTGAGGACATAAATTTATACTCGGGATATTTGTCCATAAGAGCCAACACCGTAGAAAAGCTTCTCTGCGCCTTCTCGCGCGTTTGCTTAAGCGTCCATTTCCACGCAATGTCTATATGAGTGTGTCCTATGCAATTTACTATTCTTTCGTCTTCCTTGCAAACACCGTTATAGAAATCCTTTTCAAGTCTTTCTATCGTCGCGTCAACGCTGTCGTAAAAGCTCTTGCTTTTCGGTTTACACATATCAAGCCCCGAAACGCAGACGTCAAGGCTGCGAATTATCTTTATATGCTCGTCCGATCCGGAGGGTTGGCAATTTGCCGCAGCAAGCGGTACCGTGAGATCATACCAAAGCTTCTCAACCTTTAAGTCATTGACAAAGATCGACGGAATGAAGCGAACATCACAGTTCAACATTCCAAGATAGAAGTATACGTAAATATCGTACTCTCGATCGAACTCAAGTAACATATCCGTATGATTTGTATCAAGACCCTGCGCTATCTTGCCGTCAACGTAAACGATACACTGAGGATTTGTCGCATCCCACGTTCCCTCGCGTCCTGTTTTGACTGACAAATATACCTCACTGTCTCTCTCTGTAGCTTTGGGTGTTCTTACTTGGAAATTAAACCATAAATGTGTATCCTTGCCCGAGAGATTAAGATTTGTGTCAAACGGTCTCATTTGACTCCTCGGTGGAAGATCGTTGCTCGTCTTATACTCCGTTTCGCAATAATAAATATCGGTCACAGGAGTTTTTTCGATCACAATGTATTTTTTCAGCTCATTGCAGATCGTTCTGATTTTATCATCAATAAAAACCATATTGTTACCTCCTTAATTTATGGATTTGCTTCATTATATCAAAAAAGTTGAGCGTGTTCTACTCTTTATGTGATAATTATTGAACTATTGTGATATTTACCCTTGATTATCTATAATTTCTTTCATCTTTTCCGACAAGTGCTCGGCAACAGTTCTGTGCCCTTCGCGGTACGGATGAAGAGGTGTGGGGGATATCCAACCAAAGGAATCTATATAATGAACCTTGCATCCCCTCTCGGCATTATATTTTTCAATATATTCACCAAGCTCCGTATGAAAAGCCCCGCAAAACGCTGAAAGAGAAATTAATGTCGCATCGGGATTCATTTCTCTGATAACGTCAAGAAGTTCACCGTATTTTGAAAGATACTCGTCTACCGTCTTATTTCTGTCGTTTGCCCCGTGGTTTACGACTATATATCGCGGTTTGCCCGCGTGAGTTATTGGCGAGCCGTCAAAATTAAACGGATACGCAATATTAGCGGAAGGTACCCTTCCCTGTCCCGCGCGGGTCGCTCCGACCGCGCCATATCCCATAATTATCGGGCGAAGGTCCAGAGCTTCCGCGGTGAGCCAAGCGTAGGTCGCGCAAGCGTCATCTTGATATACTCTGTTGTTCTGATCGATGTATGAAAGTATCTCATCCGGACAGTTATAATCCATATCGATAAGAACACCCTCTGTTATGGAATCTCCGACAAATTCAATTATATCTCGAGTATCGTCGCCTATAGCTATGGGAGCTTCAACCTGAACGCCGATAAACGATACTTTTCCCGTAAGGGGAGCGAACCAACGTCTGTCGTTTTCCGTTCCTCCCTTATAAATTATACGACAAATATGCTTCCCGTCGTTTTTTGCGATAATGCGAAGATAGCTGTCGATGGGAGCTTCGATCATATCACCGCCATCAAGCTGTATCCAAAGGTGCAGACGAGGTGTAGCATTCGTAAAAACGTCAAATCTCGCGAGAGCCATTCTGCCCTCAAATGCAAATTCGATATACGCTCCCGTCGTTGTAGTGACTGCGCAATGGGGATCACTTGTGTCCCAACGACCGGTCAGACGTATACTTTCGTGTCCATGATCAATAAACATAAAAACCTCTTTAAATAAAATTAAGATATAGAATTTTGACTTTATAAAATTGTATCATATCAAAAAAGCATTGTCAACAAATAATCAAAAATCAATGAAAAAACAGGCGTTTTTTTGCGGCAGAAAAAAACTTTCAAAATTTTCAAAAAAAATGTGAAAAAGGACTTGACAAAACAAAAAAAACGAGTATAATAATATCGTTGCCTCAACAGAGGCGGCTATGCGGGAGTGGCGGAACTGGCAGACGCGCACGTTTGAGGGGCGTGTGGTTCACACCGTACGGGTTCAAGTCCCGTTTCCCGCACCAATAGTTGAGCAGTCGTTAAAGCGACTGCTCAGCTTATATATGCGGATAGGTAAAACCTTAATGCAGAAAAAGCACCGCCTCGGAGACCTCACTCCGTGTAAAAATCAAAGGACAAAACGTAATAGCGAGAGCGACCTATTCACTATTCACTATTCACTCTTACCTATTACTTCATATGCGGGTATGGCGGAATTGGCAGCTTCGAGAACGAGTGCGCCTAAATGGCGATGAAGCGAGTTCGAGAAGGCGCCGAAACAAGGAGAATTGCGAGTGACATAGCGAGCAAGGCGACTATGTTTCAAGCCGTCACGCGGGCGCGGCTGCCTTAAAAGCTAAAATTTAATACGCGGGTATGGCGGAATTGGCAGACGCGCTAGATTCAGGTTCTAGTGGGGGCAACTTCGTGAAGGTTCAAGTCCTTTTACCCGCACCAGTCGGCAGTGCCGACAGCCAATGTCGCTGTCAGTGCTGCCGAATTTCATTATTTATCTCACGATGCTATGCTTCGGCTAATACATTAAGCAAAACAGCCTTGAAAACACTACGTTTTCGAGGTTTTTATCTTTTAAAAATTATTGGCAGACACGTAACCACGGCTCACAAGCTCATGTTACTCGTCTGCCTTGTTTTCCTATTTAATGTTATAAAAATTTTTCTGTGATACTTGAAAACCACATAGTGATATGATATAATATGTGTGGTGTTGAAATTTTACTATTCAGGAGAATATAATGAAAAAAATAAGTTTGTATATTTTATCCTATATTTCTGCATTGTTTGCATCTATCATAGGTCTGATTTTTAATTCAAAATGGGCTTCAAACACAGTATTGATTGTTGTGCTTGTCTTGCTTACGATATTTCCAATTTTTCTTTTTGTCTTTAATATTTTTTCTGCAAAACGCTTTGTGAACAAAATAAAGCGTTCCAAGGTTGCGGATATGAATGCCTTTTTGGTAAGCCACCGCGACGATGCTGAAAACACCACCAAGCGCAAACTCAAGGAACTCAGACGTACCCGTCATTTGACAATCATATATACTCTTTTGATTGTGGTGTTGGCAATTGCTTCATCCGTTCTGGGCGGAATTTTAATAGTATTTGAATCTTCTCTTTATGTGCTATGTTTGCTCTATTCCGGTCTTCTTTTTTATTCGGTTTATGCTCGTATACACAGAAAAAAGCAAATCACTTTAGGTGAACACGCAGTAGCTATCTCAAAAAACGATTATCCTTTAATCTATGACTTAGCATGTAAGGCAGCTGACCGTGTAGGTAGTACAGACGAAATTCTCATATTACTTACTTGGAATTGCTCCGCAAGTATTATCAAGGATCAAAAAAGATCTCTCCTTCAACTTGGTGTCGTTCTTCTTCATACCTTGTCTGAGGAAGAACTATACAACATCTTACTACATGAATTTGCACATGTCTCCGATGATAACAGAAAAGCCTTCCATGAATCACAATATCATACTTGGCTTTGCGAAGAAAGCGGAGGATACAATAAACTTAGTGTATTCCTCTCAAAGCTGTATTTGATTTTTGACACAAAATACGCATTTAACTATATGTTTTATGATTATGCTTCGTCTGTGGTAAATGAATTATACGCCGATCAAACAATGGCAAAACACGGAGATCCGAAGGTTGCCGTATCCGCTCTTTTGAAAACACATTATGACACAATGTATTTTTGGGA
>JAZRUP010000053.1:0-6942 GCA_045652645.1 Eubacteriales bacterium
AGTAAGCCTCGGCAGACCCGTTAACAAGAACCTCCACGTAGGTATCTGCGGCGAGCACGGCGGTGGCCCCACTTCCGTTGAATTCTGCCACAAGATCGGCCTTGACTACGTATCCTGCTCTCCCTTCAGAGTTCCGATCGCACGTCTTGCAGCAGCTCAGGCAGCTATCTCCAATAAATAAAGCTCATTAAAAAACTGTTATAAGACACCACCAAACAGTGTTGTCTTAGACAAAAAGCTATAAATTTGATCTGCCCCTCAAAAGTTTTTAACTTTTGAGGGGCAGATCTCTTGCCGATTTAATTTCATTTTTCTTTCTTGGCGACGCGGTTAAAAAATCGAATAGCGACCAATACAAGGACTGTACCGATAATAGGAAATACCGAGCAGATCAAAATGCCGCTTCTCAGACCTATTTGCTCGGGTGTAGAGCCAAGCTTTTCTGCAAGACTTATACCAAAACTGCTTACCGACACGCTGTCCACCACTACACCGAGAAGCTGTGGCGCAACCGATGCTCCAAGGTCTCCTCCTGCCGCCATAAGCGCAAATGCCGCCACTCCCGCCCCGTGTATCTTCTCCTCCATCATAATTAGAGTGCCGGGCCACAACATAGATGTACAAAATCCTGTAAATACACAAGCAAGGAAAGAAACAAAAACATTCGGAGACAGCGCCGCTACAAGATAGCAAACCGCAGCGCCTATCATACCGACAAGCAACACTCTACATATGTTCTTTCCAAATTTTGCATAGGATATTCGAGCAATACCGAGAAGTATAGCAAACATTGCAACACCGAGAAGGTCTCCAACAGCTTTGTCTATGCGCAAAGCATTCTCCATGAAGCTTGATATCCAGTTGCTCATAGCATTCTCCGCGCAGCTTCCAAAGAAGATGCAAGCAACGCAAATAACAAGACCGATAGCACGTTTTTTAGTTCCGTTTACACCTTCTCCGCTGCTGTCTGAGCGATTTATATCAGGTATGGGAGATGTCCAGAAAAGCACTGCCGCAATAAGCGGGAGCGCAGCTAAAATAAGTATAAGGTACATCCATCGATCACTGCCAAAAAGTTTCAAAAACACCGTACTGAAAAGCACCATCGAAAATACGCCGAAAGCATAAAGTGAGTGGAGCAAGCTCATATCTCTCTGAGGGTCCTTTGACGGTATTACCGCAATAACAGGGCTGAGAAGAACCTCAGACAGCCCCGCGGATACCGAAAACAGCACAGTTCCGATAACCAAGCCAACATAAGCTATGTCCGGGAAAAACATGGGTACAAGCGCATAAACGGCAAGTCCTGCCGAAGTAATAACAGGCATAACCCTAACGGCTATCTTAGTATTAAAATATTTTGAAAATATCGTAAATATAAGATCGATTCCAAGCTGTGTACAGAAGTTTATAAACACGAGCGAGCCAAGAAATGTATATGACAATCCGAAACTCTCTCTGAATGTAACAAACAAAATAGGCGGCACACAAAATATTGACGACATTGTAAAATATGCGGCGTAACACGCAAATTTTGTCCTTTGATAGTTATTATTCATATTATTCCTCATTACAAATCTTTATAAGATATTATATCAAAAATAATATATAATTTCAAGATATATTAAAAAATTTATAATCCCCAAAAAAAGCACGAGTCGAATCAATGTCATTATAAAACAAGTTTATATCAAGCAGGATAATCAAGTGTATATTTCAATACCGAAAAAAGCCCATCAAGCAAGATGGGCTTTTTTTGACATAGTGGTATTGATAACCTCAAGGTTATCCGTATTTTTTATTCAAATTCGCGTCCGTCAGCAAAATATACGTTGGTTCTCATTATCGTATAAGTTCCGCTTTCGGGATAATTTTTAAGCAGTCCGAGTTTATCTCGCAGAGCCGTAACAAGCATTTCGGGATTGAGGCTTCCCTCTCCTCCCGCAAGCGTTACCGTAAGCTTCAGCGTTTTATCGACACTCGCGGAAACATCCTTTATAAACGAGGTTATATCCACCTCTTTTTCTCCCGACTTTGTGCGCTTCATCATAATAAGCGGCGACGTCTTAAATAGCTTGATGACATCCTCGGCAACGGAAATGCCGATCCTGGGTTCGCTTATTTCAATAACGTATTTTACCCACGCGATATCGGAAAGCTTGCTTGAAGGATAGTACGCTGCCTTGAAATGCATCTCACGCGTGACCTCCGCGTTAAGTCGTTCAACTATCTCGGAAAGCTCTATCTTGCGATCAATTTTAACGTCAAGATATTCGCACTCGCTCTGTGCGCCAACAGACAGAGGCATACCGAAAACCATTTTCGGATGAGGGTTAAAGCCTTGAGTAAACCAGATCGGAACACCCGAACGAATAAGCACGCGGCTCATAACTCTTTGAAGATCAAGATGAGATATGTACTGAAGATCTCCCGTTTTTCTGAAGCGAAGTCTGACGGCAACGGGCTCTTTCAAGGGCTCCATATCGAATTTGTCAAATGCCGACCTTACGACAGGGGCTTTTTGTTTCCAGGACACCATGATCTGTCACCTCCGAGCTTATTTGCTCCGCAAGCCGAGCATTTTTCCTTGCAGTTGGCGGTAGTTTCACCCTTGTACGCTTTCTCTCTTTCCTTTGCCAAAAATTCTTTGGTAACACCGCAATCTATAACGTCCCAAGGAAGCACCTCGTCGTCACCGAAACGGCGGTTGGCATAAAACGCCGGATCAAGTCCTGCCGCATCGAAAGCGGAAAGCCACTTTTCATAATCGAAATATTCCGTCCACGAATCAAATTTCATACCAAGACGGAATCCCTCATAAAGAACCTTAGACATTCTTCTGTCACCTCTCGCGAGCGCCGCCTCAATTCTTGAAACAGTAGCATCGTGACGGTTATATTTTACTTTTCTGTTAGTTATCTTACTAAGAAGATACGCTTGCTTTTCTTCAAGTTCGGACAGCGTTGCCTGAGGCTCCCACTGGAATGGAGTAAACGGCTTCGGAATAAAGCAAGCCGCGCTTATTGTCACCTGAGGGGGGCGTTTTACTCTGTTCGGTGTCTGATAGAATGTATCTATCACCTTTTCCGCGAGCGCGGCGATACCGTCAAGATCCTCGTTCGTTTCCGTCGGAAGACCCTGCATAAAATACAGCTTGACCGCGTTCTTTCCGCCCTCAAACGCCGTTCTTACGGCATTTACAAGGTCTTCTTCCGTGACATTTTTGTTTATAACGTCACGAAGTCTTTGCGTTCCTGCCTCGGGCGCGAACGTAAGCGTTGAGGAGCGAACGCTCTCCACTCTCTGCATAAGGGATTTTGAAAAGCTGTCAAGACGGAGTGACGGCAAGGATAGATTTACCTGGCTCTTCGGAGTCCACTCAAGAAGTCCGTCACAAAGCTCGGGAAGTCTTGAATAGTCGCTGATCGACAGGGACGTCAAGGATATTTCGTCATAACCCGTAGATTCGTAAAGGCATTTAGCCTGACGGCAAAGCACCTCGGGTGTTTTTTCCCTGACGGGTCTGTACACCATTCCCGCCTGGCAGAAGCGACAGCCTCTTATGCATCCGCGATATACCTCAAGCATAATTCTGTCGTGTACCGTTTCAATATACGGCATAACGAGCTTTTCGGGGAAATATACCGAATCGAGATCGGTTATAATGCGCTTTCTGACCTTCTCAGGGATCTCATCCGACACGGGCGTATAGGATTTTACCGTATTATCTTCATTGTATTCAACATTGTAAAGAGAAGGCACGTAAGTTCCGGGAATAGTCTTCGCCGCCTCATAAAGAAATGCTGTTCTTGTGTAGGTTCCCTCTTCCTTCATCTTTATATAAAGCTTTGTAAGCTCAACAAGATGCTCTTCTCCCTCTCCTATCGAGAAGCAATCAAAGAAATCCGCAACAGGCTCAGCGTTATACGCGCAGGGACCTCCTCCGATTATTATGGGAGTATCCTCCCCTCTGTCCTTTGCGTAAAGAGGGATACCCGCAAGGTCAAGCATATTGAGTACATTCGTATAGCACATCTCATACTGCAAAGTAAACGCGACAATATCAAAATCCTTTACAGGATCTCCACTCTCGTGCGCGACAAGAGGCATACCGAGGTCGCGCATTTTTTCTTCCATATCGACCCAAGGCGCGTATACACGTTCGCACCATATATCGGACTCGTTATTTAGTACGCCATAAAGTATGCGCACTCCGAGATTGGACATTCCTATCTCGTATGTATCAGGAAAGCAGAAAGCGAATCTTGCTTTAACGCTTCCCTTTTCTTTTATTATCTGACCGTACTCTCCACCCGAATACCGTCCGGGCTTCGTGACGGATTTTAAAATACTTGAATAAGCTTCTTTCATTGTCTGTATCAGATCAAAAGACCGTAATTTACCTTTCTAGGGCAAGATCACCCGTTAATTTTATTCATACACAAATAATATATAATAACAGTTGGAATAAGAGCTGCAAGCTGCATTACAGTCGCGGCAACTGACATCCAAACAGACGGTGTTCCGCAGAACAAAAGCGCCGAAGACATAATAATACCAAGGCATATCTGAATGACAGCCAAAATATTCATAGCTCTCTCTGTCTTTTTCATGCGTCTTGCGTAAACAAGCGGTTTTCCAAGAGCCATAATATTTCCTCTTGAAAAAACTGACGTAACTGCCGCTGAGTTTTTCAAAGTGTCTATCTGAGGTTCCCTTATTGTTCCCGAATCAACATTCTCGCCCAATTGCGAGAACAAAATACCTTTATCAATATTGGGATCAAGTGTTCTGACCTTGACTCCGATCCCATCAGAGGCAAGCTCTTTAGCAGCTTCGATAAAGCTGTCCGACGCCGAATATTCAACGCAAAATCTTGCGGATATCTCACCGTTTATCGCTACGTACATAAGAGATGCGCTCTCAATATCCTTGGCATCATTTGGGTCTTTAGGTATAACGTATCCTCTTTGAACAAGAGCCGAATACGAGCCAGCGGATACCGTAGTTTCGCCGTCTACAACAGCTTCAACATAATGATCCGCCGCGCCCGTCAAAGTAACGGACACCACTTTTTCAAGATTTGAGGCAGACTCACTCATTTTTTCTTTAAGCGGTCCCCCGACAGCGGAAAACAAGGCGTTTACATAGTAAAGCGTATCATAAATATCAAAATTATCAAAGAAACGAACGTTTAATATTTTTACTTTTGACGAGGGAAATACATCCTCATCATCAAAAACCACGTAATCAATATTTATCTGTTCGTCTGAAGGAGTACCGATAATTCCCGATCTCTTTTCATTAAGAGACAAGCTCATAAATAATTTTTGCCATGATCTTCCAAAGAAATAGCTCATGGGAGTAGAAAAAGCAATAACGGCAGAAAACGCGCTAAAAGATCTGCTGAGAGGAAGCCCGATAACTACCGCTGTCGTTGCGATAAGAGCCCCCAATATCGAAATCGGTATAAAGAGCGCTAAAATTCCAGTGTTGATTTTCTTTCTACCGACATTACGGAAATATCCTTCGGCAAAGGATATGTTTCTGGCAGAAACTGAGTTTTTATATTTATCGTCTGTTCTGTGATCGCAGAACCCGTACAGTGTTCCGTGTTTTTTATCACTCAAGCAAGAAAAAACCGTGCGTTGGCTTTTATATTCCATAAGTTCTGCCGAAACCTCAAGAAGGAATCCGAGAGCTATTGGGAAATTATACAATATGACCCCCTCTGACGGCTCGACTATCATTATAATTATATTGTAAATGACAACAAATATAAAGCTCAAAGATATTATAGGATTTCCGTTTTTCTTTTGGGTGAACGCAAAAAGCACTCCCGCGACTATGCGTTTATACGAAAAAGCCGCACATAGTAAAAGAAGGAGCAGCGACACAAAAGTATATGATAGCGGAGCCGATTCACTGTCAATGATCCCGAAGGCTAGACCGTCAAATCCACCTATAATTTCATATAAGAACAGCAGGATCGCAAAAAATAGTGTTCCGACAAATTCAACTAACAATCTGAAGCGATCTTTATTAAACGCCTGTTTGATCTTATTAACGTCTGAAAGCTCAGTATATTCACGTCCGAGATATCCGTATGCATTTATATCATCGTAACCTCTGTCCTTTGTTAAGCGATGCTTTTCTTCAGCTCGGCGCACCCGTTCGTCACCATACTTATTGCGAAGCTTATCTCCAAGACCCAGAGCAACCATCAGATCAAGCTCTCCGTCATCAAGTCTCCCGCTTACGTCAAAATTAGGCTTCCACTCCTGCTTTTCTTCATCTTTTAATTCTTCATTGATGTCTCTAAGATCCTCATTAACTTCCTCTTTGGATATTTCTTCCGATAAAACGGACTCGCTATCCGCAGCCTCGACAGCATTTGGCAAAGCTTCTTTTGATTCGGCAGGTTCTTCAGACAAATCTTCTAAAGATTCGACCTGTTCGGAAAGTCCTTCACAATAAGCATCAAGAGAGTTTGTTTCTTTTTGGGGTTCCTCAACATCTTCGTCATCAAAGGCAAAAAATGGCTCGGTATCCTCAAACATTCCGTTTTCATTGTTCGCGATCTCATCAAAGCTTTCTTCCAAATCATACTCGGCGTTTTTGGGTTCTTCGTTCTCTTCGAGTTTTTCGGATTCTTCGACAACTTCAGATCCTTTAACGTCCTCGGATTCTTCAAGCACCTCAGGTTCTTCAACCGCCTCAGGTTCTTCGACAGCCTTAGGTTCTTCAATCACCTCAGGTTCTTCGACAGCCTTAGGTTCTTCGACAGCCTCAGGTTCTTCAACCACCTCAGGTTCTTCAACTACCTCGGGTTCTTCAACAGCCTCGGGTTCTTTAATCACCTCGGGTTCTTCAACAGCCTCGGGTTCTTTAATCACCTCAGGTTCTTCAACCACCTCAGGTTCTTCAACCACCTCAGGTTCT
>JAZRUP010000054.1:0-4123 GCA_045652645.1 Eubacteriales bacterium
ACGACTAATGGACTTCTTATCGATGATGATGTTATAGAGTTTTCTAACCGAGAGATGAGCAATGTCGTTCTCAGTCTTGACGGGAGAAAAGAGATCCACGATGCGCTACGTGTTGATTATGCGGGTCACGGAAGCTGGGATAGAATCGTTCCTAAGTTTCAGAAATTCGTTAAATCAAGAGGCGGTAAAGGATACTATATGCGCGGAACCTTTACTCACGCAAATCCCGACTTTATGAAAGATATTGACGTAATGCTCGACCTTGGGTTCACTGAGCTCAGTATGGAACCTGTTGTTGCGGCTGAAGGTGATGCCGCGGCGTTGACGGAAGAAGATAAACCCATAGTTTTTGAGCAGTACGAGAAGCTTGCCGAGAAGATGATAAGACGACGCAAGGAAGGTGATCCCTTTACTTTTTATCACTATATGATAGACCTCAAGGGCGGTCCCTGCATTTATAAGAGAATTTCCGGATGTGGCTCGGGAACGGAATATATGGCTGTTACTCCTTGGGGTGATCTTTATCCTTGCCATCAGTTTGTCGGAGAGGAAAAGTTTAAGCTTGGTGACGTTTGGAACGGAGTTACCAACAAAGAAACGCAAAATGACTTTAGAAGCTGTAACGTTTACGCAAGGCCAGAGTGCGCCGATTGTTGGGCTAAGCTGTGGTGTGCGGGTGGATGTGCGGCTAATGCGTACCATTCGTCGGGTTCTGTGAGAGGTATATACAAATACGGTTGCGACCTTTTCAAAAAGCGCGTAGAATGCGCTGTTATGGTTAAGGTCGACGAAGAACTTTCATAATAATGAAAACGCCGATTTGCGATTTTGTCAAGGAATATACGGAGAGAAACAGTGTGCGTTTACATATGCCGGGACATAAGGGCAGGGGATTTCTCGGCTTTGAATCCTATGATCTGACCGAGATAACCGGCGCGGATTCGCTTTACGAGGCTGACGGTATTATCGCCGAAAGTGAAAAAAACGCGTCGGAGATTTTTGGTAGCCGAGCGACGTTTTATTCAACTGAAGGTTCGTCACAGTGTATAAGAGCGATGATCTCTCTTGCTACGCAGGGAAGCAAGGAAAGACCGCTTATCATAGCGGCAAGAAACGCGCATAAGACATTTATCTATGCGGCAGCTCTAATGGATGCCGATATTCTTTGGATAGACGGTAAAAGCGAGCATTTCACGCTTTGCCGTTCAAAAACAACCCCTGAAATGCTTGATAATACATTAAAAAGCGCGTCGAGACATCCGTCTGCCGTATATCTGACAAGCCCCGATTATCTTGGAGGAGAGCTTGATATAAAAGGACTGTCCGCTGTTTCTCATTCACACGGTGTTCCGCTCCTTGTGGATAACGCTCATGGAGCGTATTTGAAATTTCTTGAAAGCTCCCGTCATCCGCTTGATCTTGGTGCCGACATCTGCTGTGATTCAGCGCATAAAACTTTACCTGTATTAACGGGCGGCGCGTATTTGCATATTTCAAAGAACGCGATGTCTGATTATGAGAACAGAGCAAGATCAGCACTTGCGCTGTTCGGCTCAACAAGCCCGTCCTATCTTATACTTGAATCACTTGACTCGGCTAACAAATATATTGCGGACGGATATGCTGAAAAGCTTTCGCTTTGCGTAAAACGGATCGATTTGCTCAAAAAAGAGCTTAAAAAACTCGGATATACGGTTGAACACTCCGATCCGCTTAAGCTGACACTTAAAGTATCCTATTACGGATACAGTGGCTCCGATTTTTCAGCTTTTTTGAATGAACATAATATAAGTATTGAATATTTTGACCCCGATTTCGCAGTAATGATGTTCACTCCGGAAAACACGGAAGGTGATTATGAAATACTGTATTCTGCAATGTCGAATTTGCCTCGAAAAGATGCAGCAAATCATCAAACGCTCAAATTGGGAGCGGTAGAGAGGGTAATGTCTCCGCGAGAGGCGTTATTCTCAAACAAGGAAACCGTTACGTCAGACGAGTCTGTCGGCAGAATACTTGCAGAGCCTAACGTAAGCTGCCCTCCGGCAGTATCTCCAATATCTTGCGGTGAGATCATTACGAATGAAGCTGTTGAAATATTTAAATATTACGGAATATCCCAAATTTGTGTTGTTATATAAAACAGTTTTTTTAGTTTTTTATCATATTGTGACTGACCTACTTTATAATTTCACGCAGAAACACGGTCTGAATCATTTGATTCAGACCGTGTTTCTGTATGTTTAATTAACCCTGAGATTTTTTGTAAGCGTCAATGATCTTCTGTGCGTTGGCTGCGGGAACCTCTTCGTAACGAACGAAGTTGTATGTGTAAGAACCGCGTCCCTGTGTCATAGCACGGAGAGAGATCGGGTACTCGAGGATCTCGGATCTGGGAGCTTCAGCTTCAACTACCGTGTAGCCCTTCTTCGTTGCGGGAGTCATACCCATAACGCGTCCGCGACGCTTATTGAGATCGCCCATAACGTCACCGACCATATCCTCGGGAACGAGGATCTTCATCTCACCGACAGGCTCGAGAATAACGGGTCTTGCAACCTCAAGACATTTCTTATATGCGAGAGATGCCGCAGTTCTGAACGAAACTTCGTCAGAGTCAACTGCGTGGTAAGAACCGTCATAAAGGTCAGCCGCGAGGTTGATAAGCGGGAAGCCTGCAACACCCTTTGTCATAGCGTCGATAAGACCCTTCTCAACTGCGGGGTAGAAGTTCTTCGGAACGTTACCGCCGACAACGGATACCGTGAACGTAAGTCCTTCATTCTCGCAGGGAGCGAAGCGGATCTTAACGTGACCGTACTGACCGGAACCGCCGTTCTGCTTCTTGTGCTTTCCTTCAACGTCAGCGGGCTTTGTGATTTTCTCGCGATAGGGGATCTTGGGAGCTTCGTAACGGATGTTAGCGCCGAAACGAGTCTTAAGACGAGCCGCGAGAACCGCGAGATGCATATCGCCCATACCGGAAACGATCATCTGCTTTGTCTCGGCATCGTTCTCGTACTTGATAGTGAGGTCTTCCTCGGTCATACGTGCGATAGCCTGAGAGATCTTGTTTTCATCGGCAACGGATGCGGGGATCATTGCCTGTGCGAGATAAGGAGTCGGGAAATTGATCTTCGCGTAAGCGAAATCAGTACCCCAAGTAAGAGTATCGTTTGTATTAGTCTTGGAGAGCTTTGCGGTCATACCGATATCGCCGCAAACGAGCACGTCAACCTGGGTCTGTTTCTTACCGATAACAGTATAGATCTTGGAGATCTTTTCAGTGTCTCCGGTCGTGCGGTTTGTAAGCTCGCTGTCTTTCTTAAGAGTACCGTTCATAACCTTGAAGAAGTTCATCTTACCTACGAACGGGTCAGCAACTGTCTTGAATACGAAGATCGCGGGTTCTCCGTCAACATTGATGGGCATTGTATCCTCATCGCCTGCGATAACGACGAGCTCTTCCTTCTTAGCAGTGTGGCGGGGGAAGGATTCGGTGATGTGGTTAAGAAGCGTCCAAACGCCCCAAAGCTTTGTGGCAGCGCCGCAGAATACGGGAACGATGTCGCCGTGGATGATACCCTCGTGAACACCGTTGACACATTCCATGTGAGAGATATCCTCGCCTCCGAAGAATTTTTCCATAAGGTCTTCGTTAGAGCTTGCAACCGCCTCAAGAAGCATTTCGTGATACTTCTCGGCCGCTTCCATGGATTCTTCGGGAATAGGATGAATGGAGTGGGTTCCGTTCTTATCGAAAACGTGAGCGTCCATATCAACAAGGTCGATAGCACCTACAACGACTCCGTCCTTTACCATAGGAATGGTAAGAGGGCAGATCTTCTTGCCCCACTTATCGTGGAGAGAATCGAGAACCTTTGCAAAACGAGCTTCATTATCATCAAATTTATTTATAAAGAAGGCTTTAGGAAGTCCAGCGTCGGTTGCCGCATCCCAAGCAAGCTCTGTACCGACCTGAATACCTGCTTTTGCATCAACAACGATGATAGCGCTGTCAGCAACGCGGAGCATCTGCTTTACTTCGCCGGCAAAATCAAGATATCCGGGAGTATCAAGAACGTTGACCTTTATATCCTTCCACATAAGATTTGCAACAGAT
>JAZRUP010000055.1:0-11476 GCA_045652645.1 Eubacteriales bacterium
AAGTCAACAGCTCTCGTTTTCGTTGGTTCTTTACTTATGATGTGCGGATATCTTGCGGGAATGGCGGTGTTCGGCGCGAAGATACGTGATCTGACTCCCGCTCATAGATCCGGAATGTTCCAGGGCGTCAGGATATTCTCGCAGGTGCTCGTTCCCGGCGTTGTTGGACCGTTTGTAGGCAAAACGGTACTTGCTAACGCTAAGACCGTCGTTAACAACGACGGAACGGAGTCGTTTGTACCGAATGAAAATATTTTCCTCGCGGCGCTTGTTACCGTTGCGGTTCTTGCTGTTTTTATGCTTTCGTTCGGTAAAAAAGAAAAGCCGAGAACGACTCAGCTTACGACTCCGTTTGAAACCGATACGGAGACCTCGTGGGAGACGGAATACCCCCGTCCGCAGATGAAAAGGGAATCGTTTATCTCTCTTTCGGGTGAATGGGAGCTTTACGCGGAGAGCAAAAAAGGCGAGGGCTTTATTGGAAATATAAAAGTTCCGTTCCCACCCGAATCAAGGCTGTCGGGTATCGGCAGAGAGCTAAAAAAAGGTGAAAAATACGTATATAAGCGCAATTTTGAAGTAAAAGAGCAGGGAAAAGGGAAACGTATCCTTCTGCACTTCGGTGCTGTCGATCAGATAGCTGAGGTTTATATAAACGGAAAAAAGACAGGTGAGCATACTGGTGGATATTTGCCGTTTACTCTTGATATAACGGATATTGTCGTTGTAGGTGAAAACAGTATTACCGTAAATGTCACGGACACTCTTGACACTGACGTTCCTTATGGAAAGCAGAGAAAAAAGCGCGGCGGAATGTGGTACACGCCGATCTCGGGTATCTGGCAGCCCGTTTGGCTTGAATACGTGCCCGAAAATTATATTTCATCAATTAAAATAACGCCGACTCTTGATTCTGTTAGGGTAGATACAGTTGGAGGCAAAGCGGAAAAAACGCTTATTATCGAAGGCGATGAATATAAATATTCGGGCGACAGCATAACCGTTAAAATAAATGACCCGAAGCTCTGGACACCCGAAACTCCGTATCTTTACGAATTTACACTGACTGACGGAGAGGACAGGTTAGTATCTTATTTCGCTTTACGTACCGTAAGCATTGAAAAACGCGGTGACACGCCGTATATCTGCCTTAACGGTGAGCCATATTTCTTTCACGGACTGCTTGACCAAGGCTATTTCAGCGACGGGATATATCTGCCCGCAACGCCCTTTGGCTATGAGTTCGATATAAAGGAAATGAAAAAGCTCGGCTTTAATATGCTCCGCAAGCACATAAAGATCGAGCCTGATATTTTCTATTATTATTGCGATAAATACGGTATGATTGTTTTTCAGGATATGGTAAACAGCGGCAGATACAGCTTTATTGTTGACACCGCGTTGCCGACCGTCGGACTTAAAAAGGGAATAACTCACCGTGCCTCCCGCCGCAGACGGGAAATATTTGAAAAGGACGCCGAGGGCACCGTCGAGCTTCTCTACAATCACCCATCCGTTTGCTATTATACGGTCTTTAACGAAGGCTGGGGACAGTACGACGCTGACAGAGTTACTGAGAAGCTAAGAACTCTTGATAAAACACGGGTTTGGGACGCGACGTCGGGTTGGTTTACGGAGAAAAACAGCGATGTCAGGAGTGAGCACGTTTATTTCAAAAAGCTTGACCTTAGATCCGATAAGGAAAAGCCGCTCGTGCTGTCCGAGTTCGGAGGATATTCTTATAAGGTTGAAGGACATTCGTTTAATCTTGATAAAACTTACGGATACAAATTCTTCACTGAAAAGGAGAATTTTGAGGATGCGCTTGAATCGCTTTACCGCGATGAGGTCATACCTATGATCGAGAGGGGACTCTCGGCGACGGTCCTTACTCAGGTCAGCGATGTTGAAGACGAGACCAACGGACTTATGACATATGACAGACAAGAGATAAAGATTGACACGAAGAGAATGTCAAACGTTTCGTCAGATGTTTACAAAACATTTGAAAATACGATCAAAAGGGGCTAAAAAGCCCCTTTTGATTTATAGATATACGTTTTTTAGTAATTGATAGATTGCAAAAGTTGTTTAGTAGCATTCGACAGCTTCAATATTGCCTTGTATCGAGAATTTATTCATAAGACACGCCGGCATAAAGAAATAATCTCCTTTTTTGATCTCCTTTGTGTAGTTCTCGCCTACAAGCTGTCCCTCACCGTTCGTTACTATATAAACACCATAGCTGTCCGATATATTTAAGCTGTATTCGCCGTCATTCAAGGTAATGCGGTTTATGATAAAGCAGTCTGTATTAGCTTTTTGGATCAAGCGCTCGACCTTTACCTTACCCGAATCAACGGCCGTGTCCGGTACAAGCTTTATATTTGATGTTTTTAGGAAGTCAAAGCATTCAAGGGCTTCCTCTTTTGAAAGACCTATATACATTTCTTTGTCATTCAACTTATATTCATCGCACCAATGCTCAGGTTGGATCGTAAAATCGGTGGGTTCTTGAACTTCAAGTATAAGACATCCGGCTCCTATTGCGTGTACTGTTTTAGCAGGAACCAAAATGACATCTCCTTTTTGAGGCTCTATGTACTCCATAAGCCGTTCCATCGCATCCTTATCGGTTTCACTGGCATCAATAGCTGAGGCAAAGCTCTCTTTATTAACACCGTCCTTAAATCCGAAATATATCTTTGCGTCAGGACGCGTGTCAAGGATGATCCAGCTTTCCGTTTTACCGTATTCCGAGTTAAAGTGCTTTCTTGAAAAAGCCTTGTCGGGATGAGCCTGTGCGGGGAGTCTTACCGCGCTGTCAAGAATCTTTACGAGTATGCGCATTTTTTGAGAGCTTCCAAGCATTTCGGAAGGATATTTTTCAATAAGCTCATCGAAATATATATCAGAGCCTTTGACTTTTGAAACACCTTCTTTTTCGCTTGTCATTTCTTTATTGAGCGCTTTGACGGATGAAGCTATCCATTCCTCGGGGAAAAAGCCGTCCTCAGCCTCATCGCCGAAAAAGCCGTTAAACAGCTTTCCGCCGGTATAAACTCTTCTTACTCTATTCCTTTCAAAAAATATCGGTTCGATTTTCATAAATGCTCCTTGAATAAATTATAGATTAGAAATATTTTATTGTTTTTTGCGCTTCGGCGGCATTTGCAAATACGCCCGAAGATACGAGTCCGAACAGTGCCGCGCCGAAAGACGCTTCCTCAAGATGAGAGGGAACAGCCATCTTTGCGCCAAACTTTCTTTCAAATATTTTGACGAGTGCCGCGTTTTTGCGAATACCGTTTCCCGATCCAACAATGCCGTATCTTTCCGAGTTCATTAACTTATACATCTCAAAAAGCTCGTCTGCCATACCTTCCAATACACCAAGTGTAAACTGTTCAGGGGTGAAGTTTTCTGTTGTTATTTCGGAAATACTTCCTCGCAGCTCCGCGTTGCTTCGTGTTCCCGCAAAGCGAGTGTTTACTACAACAGATGATGTATCGATATTTTCAAGCATACGGTCCATTATACCATAGACCTTTCCGTCATCGACAGGGCTAATATATCCTATGACAGAGGAATAGAAATTCTTGAGCAAGGAAAATGCTCTGCCTCCGCAAAGCGCAGAACCGACTATAAGGTATTTACCCTCGAAATACGGTCTTGTTTCAATATTTTCCGCTTCGATAGGCGTATCTGATATAATTGACACCTGACTTCCCGTACCAACGTTCAAAAGAATACCGTTTTCATCGGCGAGCGTTGAAAAAACACTTGCTTGATTATCACCGATAGCAATGCTTACGGGAATGTTTTTGTATTCTCCCGCAATACGGTAATTTTCCGCTATATCTACATTACAGTCATAATTAAACTTGTTTTCTTTTATATCAAAAAGCCCAAAGCTCGCAGCATCGCTTGGATGGATCAACGGAGTTTTAAGTCCGCACAGCTGCATTACAAAATAATCGTGTATTGTGCAATAGCTTATGGCTTCCTTGGGACGTATTCCGTTTTCTCTGTTATAAAAATCCGTCACGTTTCCGTAACCCGAAAAGCTGTTTAAGTACGACGCATACGTGGTATTCTTATACGGTTGATTACCTCTTCCGTCCTGCCACGTATAAAGCGGACTTACCGCTTTACCGTTCGAGTTGACGTATACTATTCCGTGCATTTGCCCCGTAACGCCTATTGACGAGATGTCGCTGTCAATAAATGATTCAAGAATCTCTGTCGCTACCGCCATTATTTTATCAACGGATTGTATCTTTTCCCATTCCGCACATCCCGTCAAAAACGCGTCACTGTTTTTGGTGCATGATTTTAAAACGCATCCGCTTTTTATATCTATAACAACTCCGCAAACACTGGTTGTTCCGATATCAATACCTATAGCTTTCATTGAATTTCTCCTTTTGATAAACGGAACTTTAACACCCTATGCTTGTAGACTGCAGATCAAGTCTTGTTATAATATCCTGCTGAATTTCGGGAGACAGATCAAGGAAGTTTACAAAAGTACCGTGGATACGCATGATATATACGCCGCTTGGAGCGTACTTTTCAGGATCAGCCAAAACCTTTCTAAGTGTTTCGGGTGTTGTTACGTTAACGTAAAGATAAAAGGGAGATACACCTTCCTGCAATTCGTTAAAGAACAGCGGCTGTACTATATTATTATAAAATTCAACGCCTTTTTTCTCGTAAGTATCTCCTACAAAGTATTTGGGGTCAATGCCAAGGTGAGACGCATATCCTCCGTTAAATTCGTCAAAAGGCAATCTCATATTGGAGAGCATTCTAAAGCCGAGACCGTTAGACGCTTCTCCGTAAAGGGGATCGACTCCATAACCGAGCATATCGCGGCTCTTTCTTCCGTCGGGTGTAGCTCCTACCCAATATCCGTATGTCAAATGTGTTGAGGGACTCGAAAAATCGGGACGGAAGGAATTTCCCAAATAGTTTTTCTTTGAACGCAGGATATTTGATACTTTTATCGCTATTTCACGAGCTTCATTATCAACGCGCTCAATATTATTGCCGAACTTGGGGCAGGACAACAGGAATTCTCTTAACTCCTCATAGCCTTCAAAATTATTCTTTATAGCGTTTACCAGCATTTCCTTGCCGTCAGGGTATTTTTTAACGAACTCGTCAATAGCGACAAAAGAATCGGCAAGAACGGTAAGTCCGTGAACCAGACAGCCGCTTCCGTTATATTTTGTGCCTTGCTTTTTTGTGTCGCGCATATCGGCTCCGTATTCGAGACCGCCCATAAATGCGCTCAAAAACGGAACTTTAAGTTCTGCGAGCGCGCATGAAGCGCCGTTTGCGGCTTGTGTCATTTTGTCACAGACCTTATCAAGTGTTTGATAGAAACTGTCTCTTATATTTGTCAGGTCATAATCGTCCGTTTCCATCAACTTTTCTCCGGTTATGGCAGAAACACCACCTGTTAACACCATTTCAAGGACCTTGGGAAGGTTAAGCCAGCTATTTGTTGTATTACCGTTATCTTTACCCATAATAAGGGGTTCCTGACAGCCTGCGACCGAGTAATCGGGAATATCCTTTTCGCACACGCCGTTGTTTTTGAGGATCTTGAAAAGTGAGTCGTCATTGAAAAGAGACGGAGTAAGAACACCGGGCGAGAAAAAGAATTTTCCCATCTCCTCATAGAGCTTTTGAGGAGTATTTTTATGTAGTTTTACCGACAGTATGGGCTGGGGCAGATTCATATCGTAATAGGCGTCCATAATTGCGTATGACATAGTATTTGTAAGGTCGTTTCCGTCGTTATCTCTGCCGCTTACAAGAACGTTTTGTGATATTGCCCAGCTTCTGTCTCCAACATTGTAGAAAACGAGGAAGTGCTTGAAAAGCTCAGCGGCTTCATCACGGGAAAGCTCACCTCTGTACGGCTCAAATATTCTGTCCGCGTTTCCTACCGAAAATGCATATGGATTGGGTGCCTGCTCCATACACATGATCTCCCATAACAAAATATAAAGCTGAATTGCTTCATAAAGATTTTCAGCACCCTTGTGTGAGATCTTAACAAGAGTATTTTCAAGCAGATCAAGCTGTTTCTTCCTTGTATCGCAACAGTCTTTCTTCTGCTCCCTTATTAATTCGATATATCTGTCCGCAAGGATTTTAACACCGCCGAGCGCAATAACTACGGCCTCATAAAACGCGCCCGTTTTGTTTTTTGCCTCATCAATAAGAGCGTCTATTCCATATTTGAGCGCGGGTCTGAAATCGGGAATGATATGACCTGTTACCTGCTCAACGAAAAAAATAACTTCCTTTGTGTAATCCTCAGCCTCGCCATACGTTTTGTTCAGCATTTCAACCATTTTTGTTTTGGATGTGAATGAACGTACTTTATCTATACGCTCGCTTGTGAATTCTTCATTCGGCGAAATATCGTTGTAAATTGCCATAGGGTCACAGTATCCGGAAAATCCTTCTACTGTAAAAGACGGGTTGATTAGCGCGTAGCTTTTTGCGAACGCGTCGCGCTGTGTGCCGACAAAAACCGCATTGTTGCTGAGCGAGATCGGAATTTCCTTCAAGACCTCGCACAAAAGATATGCTTTTTTTACCTCCGGATCGCAATCCTTGTATTTTTCATCAGCCAACATTTCGGTTTCCTTTGCAATAAACCAACCGTCAAGTCTCTTTATCTCTCTTTCCTCGCGATACAGAGCTTTTGCCATTTTGGTAAGTTCACCGTTTTTGTACAATTTTTGCAACATAACTGTTCTCCTTATGTATTAATGATTTTTAAGCTGTAGGCGTTAAAAGTATTTTTGAATTTATTAATTTGCTCATTTGATACGAAGCCGTCCGTGACACTATATTCGCTTGTCCATTTTTCCTTGCCGTATTCGTGATAGGGCAAAAATTCAAACACGGTATTGCTCGTGTCAAAACGGGAAAAGTATTCTGCGAAGCCTTGGGGATCATCAGCGTTCACGTGGTTGATAAGAGGTATTCTTATGTGAAGCTGCCTGCCGAGACTTCGTATATATTCGTAATTTTTGAGAAGCCATTTTATTTCAATTCCCGTAAATTTCAAAAAAGCGTCGGCATCGTAATGCTTGAAATCCATTATCAGATAGTCAACATATTCCTGTATTTTTGCAAGATGGCAAGATGTTCCGTTTGTTTCTATCGCCGTATGTATGCCTACTGATTTGAGTCTTTTTAACGCCTCTGTCAGCTCATTTGGCTGCATAGTCGCCTCTCCTCCGGTAAATGTCACTCCGCCGCCGGAAAAGAACATAAGGCGACTTCTGAGACATTCATCCACTATTTGTTCAACGCTGTATTCATATCCGCCTTCAAAAGGCATTCCTTCGGGATTTGAGCACCAAGGGCACCTCATATTACAGCCCTGAAGATGATACACAAGCCTGTTCCCGGGGCCGTCTTGAGAAAAATTAAATCCTTTAAAAAAGATTTTCACGAACAATCACCTCTTCCTATTGCCTGCGCCTTGTTTAAATTATAAAAGTTATATGAAAATTTTTAAATGGGTTATTGGATATAAAAAATGTGTAAAAACGAAATTTTGTTTGACAAATCCGTGCTTAAGATGTATAATCTAAATTGATGTGATACATTTTATATTTCGAAAGGAAGAAAGCGAAGATGAATATTTTTTCAGATAACACCGTTCATACGGTAACGGGAGCAAACATCAATTTTTATACCGCTCCGTTTGTTCATCCAAAGCGTTCCATGCAAGAGCATGATTTTATTTATCTTCTTCACGGGGAATGGTCAATAGGTCAGAATGATGAAACGTACGATTTGAAAGAAGATACTTTGCTTATCTTGTTTGCGGGAAATACCCACTATGGAGTGACCCCTTGCAAAGCGGATACGAAAACTATGTATTTTCACGTATCTTTTGAAAGAGGGGATAGTTACGGAAAAGATATGACGTCTCCTTCTTGTATAGAAACTTGTATAAACGCATCAAATAATTCAAATATCAAAAAGCTTTTTGAGTCTGTTGTAAACGCGAAATTGTCGGGAGAGCAAAGGAAAGCAAATTTGTTTTTTGAGCTGTTGCTTTGTGAGCTCGCAAACCCGCAAAACTCTTATAAAGAACTGAATTTTGCGCAAAATATAAAAAACATTATACACGCTTATCCCGAAAAGTTCTTCAGTAATGCGGAGTTGGCGCAAATGTCTAACGTATCTGTCAAAACCGCCGAAACGAAATTCAAAGCAGCGTTTGGCAAAACCATTCATCAATATATTTTAAGCTTTAAGATTCAAGAGGCAATGGCTTACTTTGATAAATTTGAAGAAATTGGTGTAAAAGAGGTGGCATATAATCTTGGCTTTTGCGATGAATACCATTTTAGCAAGCAATTTTTAAAGCATACGGGAATTTCTCCAAGTAAATACAAAAAGCAGATCGGAAATAAAAAACAAGAATAAAATATCAGGGTGTATCAAATGCGTTTTGCGTTTGATACACCCTGTGTGATCATAATGTGATGTTTAATTTATTCAACGGTTACAGATTTCGCAAGATTTCTGGGTTTATCAACGTCAAGCCCCTTTTGAGCCGAAGTGTGATAAGCGAAAAGCTGGAGCACCGTTGCGGCAGGGAAGAGCTCGAACATCTCATCCTCTGTCTGCGGTATAATTATCATATCGTCGCAGGGGATGGAGAAGCTGTTTGCGATCTTCTCTGTCGCGATAGCGAGAGTGTGCGCGCCTCTTGAGCGAACCTCTCGTATTCCCGAAATAGTTTTCTCGGCAAGTCTTGATTCTGTCAACAGAGCTATAACCGGAACACCGTCCGTGATAAGGGAGATAGTTCCGTGCTTAAGCTCACCGGACGCATACGCTTCACTATGGATATAAGAGATCTCCTTGAGCTTGAGCGAGCCTTCGGTGCAGAGATCGCAATCGATTCCACGCCCGATATAGAAAAGATGTTCTCCGCCCATATAGAGCTTGGATATTTTTCTTATTTTTTCACTCATATCGAGTATCTTTGAAACCACGGAGGGCATCTCGTCTGTCAGACAGCCCGCGAGTCTTGCGGCTTCTTTCTCGTCAAGTTTGCCGCAGTTGATGGCAAGACGGATGGCAAGAAGCGAGAGCAACGCGCACTGAACCGAATAAGCCTTTGTACTCGCAACGGCTATTTCGGGGCCTGCCATC
This sequence comes from Eubacteriales bacterium, assembly GCA_045652645.1. Taxonomy (GTDB): domain Bacteria; phylum Bacillota; class Clostridia; order Oscillospirales; family CAG-272; genus RGIG3994. The sequence continues at coordinate 9,208 of JAZRUP010000055.1, forward strand.
GTATAAAGCACATCGTCTGCCTCGCGCGCGATGGACGAGCCTATAACATTAACGATAGCGAGTGTTTTGATCCCCTTTGACTTTGCCTGACGGAGCGCGGCGATGGTATCAGCCGTTTCTCCCGACTGAGAAAGCAGTAGAACAAGATCATTTTCTTTTAATATAGGATCGCGGTATCTGAACTCGGATGCGATCTCAACATTTACGGGTATTCTCGCCATGCGTTCGATAAGAGTTTTTCCGACAAGACCCGCGTGCATAGCTGTTCCGCAGGCCACTATATGGATAGTTCCTATATTATCCGGAAGAGAAGGGAAGATGGGAAGTCCGTTCTCAAGCCTTGGTGTAACGGTCTTTCTTATAGATTCGGGCTCCTCAAAGATCTCTTTGATCATAAAGTGAGGGTAACCGGATTTCTGAGCTTCGGCAACGTCCCAATCGACCGTTTCCTCCGGTTGCTCGATCTCCTCGCCCCTGTTGTTGACGAATTTTATTCCGTCCTTTGCAACGATCGCGACAACTCCCTCTGCCAATCTGTAATAATGATTGGTGTGAGGAAGGATGGCGGGAATATCTGACGCGATGAGCGCTCCTTTTTCAGAATTGGCAACGATCAAAGGACTGTCGCGCCTCATAGAATAAATGACCTCCGGATGATCGGCGAAGATAACACCGAAGGCAAAGGACCCGCGCATGTCCGCAGCGGCGGCGTAAAGTGAAGCTATGGGATCTCTGTTGAGCGTATAATAGAAATCAACTAACTTTGCGGCAGCTTCCGTGTCGGTCTCGGACTCAAAAGTGTAGCCAGAGAGCTTAAGTCTTTTCTCGATCTCGGAGTAGTTTTCTATAATACCGTTATGAACGAGAGCGAGCTTTTCCGTTGAATGGGGGTGAGCGTTTACGTCGGACGGTTCGCCGTGAGTTGCCCAACGTGTATGTCCGATACCGCAGGACATAGTTTCCTTGACCGCTGCGCTTAGTTTGTCCGCGAGCAGATCGATCCTGCCCTTTGTTTTTACTATTTGTCTGCTATCTTTGCTTGAGAGCGCAACACCGGCCGAGTCGTATCCTCTGTATTCAAGGGCACGAAGACCTTCAACGAGAATCGGCACAGCGTCTTGAATACCGGTATAACCAATAATTCCACACATAATATTAATTATTCAATTATCATTTGTTTCGTTTAGCCGCTGTTTGTTACGCGGTCGCCCACGCTTTTTGAAAACGGCTTGCGACAGTTTCATCTGCCGGAGAGATACCCGCCGAAAAATTCGATAAATCTCTCACCTCGTCAACTCTTAAATGAGTCTGGCGCTTACTTTATTGTTTTAGGGGGAATTTTATTTTCCCCCGAGATTTGTTTTTATTTTGTCCGCAACATTGTTTGCGAGGGCATTGATCTCCTCTATGTTTCGACCCTCAACCATAACTCTGATAAGCGGTTCGGTTCCCGACGGTCTAACTACAATTCGTCCGTCGTTTCCAAGAGTTTTCTTGACGTCGGCAATAACCTCGTTTATCTCTTTGTCCGTGTAGAAAAGAAGCTTTCCTTCAGCGCTTACTCTGACATTGACCGAAACTTGAGGGAAAGGCGTCATAATGGATGCAAGCTCGGACATTTTTTTACCGCTTCTGTTAACAAGAGAAAAAAGCTGAGCTGCTGTGAGCTGACCGTCTCCTGTTGCCGCGAAATCGCGGAAAATTATGTGTCCCGACTGTTCGCCTCCAAAAGAATATTCGCCGATAAGCATTTCTTCAAGCACGAAACGGTCGCCGACCTTTGTAGCTATGAAACGAAGTCCGTTTTCCTCACAGAATTTAATGAATCCGAGATTAGTCATAATAGTTCCGACAACTGTGGATGAGCTAAGTCTTCCTCTTGCGGCAAGGTCAAGAGCACAGATTGCCATAATGCGGTCACCGTCGATAAGCTCTCCGTTTTCGTCAACGCAGAGGCATCTGTCGGCGTCGCCGTCAAACGCGGCTCCGCAGTCAAAACCGTTTTCTTTAACGAATTTAGCGAGAGTTTCGATATGAGTTGATCCGCAATTATCGTTTATATTTGAGCCGTTAGGGGTGCTTGCGATTACAGTAACATCGGCTCCAAGGTCTGTAAACAGTTTCTCAGCAGTTTTCGATGCGACTCCGTTTGCGCAGTCGATGGCGATCTTGAGCCCGTCAAGAGAATACATAACCGTGCTTTTTATGTGGTCGATGTAGTCCTTTGCCGCGTTCTCGGCAACAGTTATAAGTCGGATCGTAGCCATGT
>JAZRUP010000056.1:0-10053 GCA_045652645.1 Eubacteriales bacterium
CTCTACCAACTGAGCTATACCCCTGTATCAACCGCTACATTATACCACATACCTATTGATTTTGCAAGGGCTTTTTGAAAAAATCTTTAAAATTTTTAAAAAACTAAATTCTCAAACATTTTGAAACGTCAGTAAGTTATCAGTGTTCCAAAGGCAATACCGTTTTCGTATCCTTCAAGCTTGACCTTCTTTGTCTTTGAGTGGAGCGTTCCGTCACTTTTGACTTTGACTTCGATAAACGACGGCGTATGACCCGTAGCAATGCCGTCCGAGTCGGTTTCAAACAGAACGTCGTACGTTTTGCCGATCTCACGGGCAAGTATTGCGTCGGTTATTTTCGATTGCAGTGAGATAAGTGTGTTTGTGCGTTTCTTCCCGATGTTAGAGGGGATCTGGTCCGGCATTTTTGCGGCGGGTGTGCCGCTCCTGCGGCTGTAGGTGAATATGTGGGCATTAAGAAATCCTATTCTTTCGCAGAATTCATAAGTGGCTTTAAAATCCTCGTCCGTCTCACCCGGAAACGCGGTTATAATGTCTGTTGTAAACTGAATATTGGATATAGACTCGCGCAGCAGCTTTATACCGTTGGTTGCCATAGCTGTGTTGTATCTTCTCTTCATAAGAGCCAGAATACGGTCACATCCGCTTTGCATTGAAAGATGAAAATGCGGCGCAAGAGAGGTAAGAGGAGCTATCTTTTCGACAAATGAAGGTTTTATAAGTGACGGGTCAAGAGATCCTAGGCGTACTCTCATTTTGCCCTTTGCAATGCTGTCAACATCGCGAAGAAGCTCCGCTAGACGGTAATTTTCAAAGTCAATGCCGTAAGAGGCGGTTTCAATACCCGTGAGAACTACCTCGGGGCAACCGCTATCCGCGAGGCGTTCGATCTCTTTAAGTACTGATTCACGCGGCTTTGAGCATATTTTGCCTCGCGCGCTGGGTATTATGCAATAAGTACAATGGGATTCGCAGCCGTCTTCGATCTTTATATATGCTCTGGTGCGGGGAAAATGTTCGATCTCCATCTCCTCAAATCCATAATCAGAGGTTGGACGAACGGCGATAGTGGCTTTTTGTGGCTTCTTTTTGCCCGCAAGCGTAAGGGCGGCATCGACTGCTTTCATTTTATCACGGCTTCCCAAAACGAAGTCAACTCCGTCAATAGCGGCGACCTGCTCGGGGGCGACCTGAGAGAAGCATCCCGTGACTATTACGGCGGCATCCGGATTTTGAGCGAGGGCACGGCGAATGAACTGCCTCGATTTTCTATCGCTCTCGGCTGTGACAGTGCAGGTGTGTATTATATATACATCACAAAAAGACGAAGGATCACCGATAGAAAAGCCCATTTTAGCGGCTTTTTCAGCAATTGCTTCGCTTTCGTATTGATTTACCTTGCATCCAAGTGTGTATATTCCGAGAGTGTACGACATTTTTTATCCTTTTATTTTTATTTGCTATAATATTTTACCACAAAACTCAGAAAAAGTAAAGAGTAAAAAACGAGGCGGTTTTCCACCTCGCTTTTTGGGTTAAATTTTTGCGGGAACTTTAACGGGTGCTACGAATTTGAGTGTTCCGGGCATTATTTCTACGGTGTAATTTTTTGACCTTTCGATCTCACCGTCAATACATATGGCGAAATCGTCCTTGTCGGTTACCACTTCGACCTTTTTTGCGCGGCGGTAGGTGATTATTTTTTCATATTTCGGAGAAAGATGAGTTCCGTTTTTGTAATCGCCTATAAGTGAAAGGAATCTGAAGATCGTGATAGGCTTGACAAAGCAGACCTCAAGCCAACCGTCATTATTTTCTGAACGGGGAGCGCATTTATACGCACCGCCGACGTACTGACCGTTTGCAACAGTGCAGAGAAGCATAGTTCCTTTGGGATTTATAAGCTCTCCGTCAGCATAAACCTTACATTTGTTGCGCATGCCTGTGAATATTGCTTTGACTATGCCTGTAGTATATGCGTTTTTGCCTCCAATCAGCTTTTTACGTCTGACCTTTGCCATAGTGTCGGCGACTATGCACTCAAAACCGAAATTGCATACGTTTATGCTGTAATTTCCGGATACCGACATCATATCAACAGGTTGCGCGGGGGAGTCCATCAGTGCTTTTATGTCAAGAAAAGCTTCTTTATCAATACCGAAGCATTTTATGTAATCATTGCCGCTTCCCGATGGGTAGCAGGAGATCTCTGCGTTGTCGTGACCGACAGCGCCCGCTGCGACCTCATGAAGCGTTCCGTCTCCTCCGCAAGCATAAAAGCGAAGAGTTTCGGTTGGCTCTGATTCGAGCCTTGACTTTACGTATTCAGTAGCATCGTGAGGATGTTCCGTGACATATATTTCAACACGGTCAAGAACTCCGAGTTCATAGAGATTTGATTTGAGCTCTTCAACGGCTGATTTGGGTCCTGCGGCGGGGTTGACTATGAAAATATGCTTCATTTTAGTACCTTTCCCTTGTTTTTTATGTTAACACTGTTAGCTTTTTTATTATAACATACATTCAAGAAAAATTCAACACGTAAAAGCGTTTTATTTATACGTTTTCGTGAATATATTTTAACAGAATTAAAAAAGAAAGGTATATTTTTAGGATGGAAAACAAAGATCCGAAGAAAACGGGACTTACGGATGCCGAAGTTGAGACGTCGCGGCTTGAGTACGGAAACAACCTTCTAACGAAGAAAAAGCAAAAAAGTTTCATAGGAAAATTTTTTTCAAATCTTAATGATCCCGTTATAAGAATACTTCTTGGCGCACTTGCCGTAAACGTATTTTTTGCCATAAAAAACGGTTCGTGGGCAGAAACCGTCGGCATAGCGGCAGCGGTGTTTCTTGCCGCGTTTATATCTACGGTTTCTGAACATTCATCTCAATCGGCTTTCTCAAGGCTTGAAGAGAATACGGATGCGTCACTTTGCCGAGTCAGGCGCGCTGACGGAATTTGTGAAATACCGGTGTCGGACGTTGTTGTAGGAGATATATTACTTTTGTCGCAAGGGGAGATCGTCGCGGCTGACGGGTATATAGCTTCGGGCTCGGTACGCGTCGATCAATCTGCTATGACCGGAGAGAGCAGAGAAGTAGAAAAGCACTCAACAAAGAATTTTTTGAAGCGAAGCGACCCGTCTGATACATATTCTGTTTTTAGAGGCTGTCCCGTGCTGTCGGGTGAAGCTGAAGTTATTGTTACTGCCGTAGGTGACAAATCGTTTCTTGGAGAGATATCTCGCGAGATACAGGCGGAAACTCGAGAAAGTCCGCTGCGTGTAAGGCTTTCAAAGCTTGCGGGGCAGATAAGCAAAATAGGATATGTTATGGCATTCCTCGTTGCTGTTGCCTATCTTTTCAATGTTTTCGTTATGGATTCCGGCTTTCGTACAGAGGTCATTTTACTTAAAATATCAAATACGGAATATCTTATATCTAAAATACTTTCAGCTTTTACTTTAGGACTTACGGTACTTGTTATGGCGGTTCCTGAAGGCCTGCCGATGATGATAGCTGTAGTCCTCTCGTCAAATTTACGGAAAATGCTCCGTGACAATGTGTTGGTAAGAAAAGCGGTCGGAATCGAGGCGGCGGGCAGTATGAACATACTTTTTACCGATAAAACGGGAACTCTTACGGAAGGTAGACCGGGTGTGGGACGGCTTGTTCTCGGAGACTCTACGGAAATCGACACGAAAACGCTGAAAAAGCGTGATAACCGCTTGAGCTCGCTCTTCTTTCTGTCGTGTTTTTATAATTCGTCATCGGAGCTTTCAAAAAGCGGAGAAATTATAGGAGGAAACGCCGCAGACCGGGCATTCTTTGAAACAGTTAAAACGTGGAGAAAGCCGCAAGGATATTTCGTTATAAATAAAGATCCCTTTGACAGCTCTAAAAAATATTCGTCGGCAGTGCTTGGCGGAAGGGAATCGCTTAAGCTTATAAAGGGAGCGCCGGAAAAGATTCTTCCTGAAATAAAATATTATCTTGACGCTGACGGGGAACGTTGTCCCTTCGAAGAAACTGCTTTGAAGCTAAAAATCAAAGATCTTTCTGAAAGAGGTGGCAGGGTTTTGGTTTTGGCTGTATCGGAAAAGGGCGGGGAAACAACGCTGATCGCTGCGGCGGAGCTTATTGATCGCTGTCGGCGCGAAGCGAAAGGGTCCGTGTCGGAGCTTCAAGGCGCGGGGATCCATGTTGTAATGCTTACGGGGGATTCAAAAGAAACCGCGGTCCGCATTGGCTCTGATTGCGGAATTATAAATGCTCAAACAAATGTTTGCTTGACGTCTGAAGAGCTCTCTAAGTTGTCTGACATTCGTTTGAGCGAGATACTTCCTCGCTTAGCGGTGATCTCAAGGGCTTTGCCGACAGATAAGAGCCGACTTGTACGCGTGGCACAAGAGTCAGGGCTGGTTGTTGGAATGACGGGCGATGGGGTTAATGATGCGCCCGCGCTTCGTAAGGCGGATGTGGGATTTTCTATGGGAAGCGGAACAGACGTTGCAAAAGAAGCGGGGGATATCGTTATACTTGATAATAATCTTGCGTCTATCGTTAAAGCTGTGCTTTACGGCAGAACAGTGTTCAAAAGCATAAGAAAATTCGTGACACTTCAATTACTGATGAATCTTTGCGCTTGCGGCGTTTCTATGATAGGTCCTTTTATCGGTATTGATGCGCCTGTAACGGTTATTCAAATGCTTTGGATAAACGTGATCATGGATACTCTCGGCGGTCTTGCCTTTGCGGGGGAGGCATCATGTACAAGGTATATGAAGGAACCGCCAAAACGACGGGATGAGCCTATACTTAACGCTTATATGATATATACCCTTTTATTTCACGGCGGATTTACTTTAGGCTTAGGAATCGCATTTTTAAAGCATCCGGCGATAATATCTAATTTTGACGGTATGCTTTGCCACCTGACTGCGTTTTTCGCGTTTTTCATCTTTTCAAGTGTGCTTAATTGCTTTTGCGCGAGAACCGATAGGCTTAATATTTTCAGCAACATCGGGAAAAACAAGGTGTTTTTGCTTATAATGGCGATGATCTCTGCGATACAGATAATTTTTATATATCTCGGTGGCAGCGTTCTTCGCACGATACCGTTGACAGCTCGGGAGCTTGTTTATACGCTTTGTATATCGCTTCTTGTTATCCCGGCTGATTTTGTAAGAAAGGTTTTGTGGCGGTTTTTTGGAAATAAAAACGGTTACTGATGATATTTTGAAAGGATTTTTGTGTTATGACAAGAACTGGTAAAAAACGTCGAGTTAAGGAAAAGATTGAAGCAACACCGGAAAGAGCGTTGACTTCTGCTCTTTATGGGGTCGCGGTGTCAGCGATTTGCGCGATTGCTTTGATGCTTATGTTTGCTACAATAGCTATTTTTATGAAAGACCCCGCGCCCATATCGCGTATAGGGGGATACTTGTCTCTGTATATTTCGGGTGGACTTGGAGGCTTTTTTGCCTATCGAAAATGCGGAGGTTACGCGCTTTTGTCGGGGCTTTTTACGGGAGTAGCATATTTCGTTTTAACGCTCCTTTTGTCGATGCTCCTTCCTTTGTCTATGAGTATGGGGCTTTCGATAATTTTGAGAATTGCTTTGATCGGGGCGACCATCGGCGGCGCTTATCTTGGGGCGTATAGACCCACTCCGAGAAGACGGCGCAGAAGAAAGTAAAATCAAAAAGACCTGACGCATCGCGTCAATTCTTTTTGAACAGTCTTTATAAAAGAATAAGCTAATGTATAACTTATTTGATCTCGACGGTAGCGGTTGCTTCCTCGAGCTGCTTCTTGAGAGCCTCTGCCTCGTCCTTGGATACACCTTCCTTAAGAGTCTTAGGAGCGCCTTCAACGAGTTCTTTAGCTTCCTTAAGTCCGAGACCTGTGATCTCACGAACTACCTTGATAACACCAAGCTTGTTAGCGAATCCTGTGAGGACAACGTCAAACTCGGTCTTCTCTTCTGCGGCTGCGGGAGCAGCTGCGCCACCAGCGGCAACTACGCCGACAGGAGCAGCGGCGGATACGCCGAACTCTTCCTCAACTGCCTTAACGAGATCATTGAGCTCGAGGATCGTGAGGGCTTTGATTTCTTCAACTATAGCAATAATCTTTTCGGATGCCATTATGATTTACCTCCAAATAATGTGAATGTTTTTGTTTTAAAATGTTCGCTGACAGATTAAGCTTCTGCGGGGGCTTCTGCTGCGGCTTCCTCTGCGGGAGCTGCTTCGCCGTCCTTGTCCACGATAGCCTGAAGAGCATACGCAAACTTGTAGACGGGGGACTTGATGCTGCCGAGGAACTTTGCAATGAGAACTTCCTTTGCGGGAATGCTTGCAAGCTCTTTTACTGTGTCTGCAGACACAACGGCACCGTCAAGGTAACCTGCGAGAATGTTGAACGACTCGATCTTCTCCGCATACTCTTTGAGAACCTTTGCAGGAGCAACGGCATCATTCTCGCTGATAGCGATAGCCGTCATACCTGTGAGGTACTGCTTGAGATCGGAAAGACCAACTTCGTCACAAGCGCGACCGGTCAGAGTGTTCTTCTGAACCATGTACTTAACGCCTGCTTCACGCAGAGCCTTACGCATCTTTGTGTCGTCCTCGACCGTGATGCCCTGGTAGTTAACCAGAACGCCCGATACCGAGTTCTTCATCTGTGCGGCGAGGTCAGCAACGATCTGTTGCTTTTGCTCAAGTATTGATTTGCTGGGCATTTTTTTCAACCTCCCGTTTGAAATAAAAAATCTTTCCCCGTTGCGCACGTAGCACGAGGAAAGATAAATAACCGACTGTATAGCTATAATCATTTCCTCGGCAGGAAAGCGTACGCTTTTACGGGAACCTGCTGTCTTTGGATAACAGCGTGTATTATACCATACAATTATTTGTTTGTCAATAGCTTTTTCGAAATTATTTGTTATTTTTCAAAATTTTTTCCGCGGATGAGATCGCCTTGTCCCGAAGCCATGCGGGAGAGATTATCTTTATTTCTGAATCGAGGGACATTATGAGTCCCAAAAACAATTCCTTGCTGTGAAATTCGCAAACGTAAAGATTTTTACGTGGCTTTGACGAGATAACGAAATTTCGAAGCTCAAGGGCCGCGAGCTTGTCCGGGATATAAAGCTCGGCGGTGTAGGGTATCTGAAGCTGTACCGCTGATTCCGTGCTCCCGCCTCTTGACGTGAATTTAGCGGTGATTCCTGAATAATCGTCATCGTTTCCGGTTGTAAGGGTGGCGGGAAGATCAAAAGCTTTAGAATATTCAAATCCTTGGTGCTTTGGTGAATATACAATGGGTGCCCCCAGCTCCTTTTTCATATAGCTTACGTCACGTTCTGCCTGACGTCTTGATATTTCGAATCTTTGGGCAAGCAGGTTTTCGTTTGGATAATTACCGGAAGCTATTCTGTTATGAAGCCACTGTATTCTGGCGTTTCTTCCGGACATATTACTGTTCCTCGCTTTCATCTTCGTTTTTAGTGTCAAGAGGTTCAAATTCTGTTTCATCAATAGGCGTTTGATCTGCTATTCTTTCGAGAAGCGTACGCGCGCTGACAAAAACGTAGAGTCTTACCGCGCAATATACGCAAGCTCCGAGAGAAACAAGACTGTATATAATATATGAAGGATTTATCGGACCATCAAGTCTGCCTGCGATAAAACCGATCAGCCATGGTATCGACGATGCCGATGAAAAGATAACGGTTATGAGTCCAAGCGCAAAATAAACTCGGGGCATAGCTTTTCCTATAAGAGCGCGAAGCTCATATAGCGACCAAAGCATAAAAGATATCATGCTATAATGGAATAAAATCTTTATATGCGCGTTTATGGATACCGAAATATCAAAATAGGTTATCGCGACGAAAAGGATGGCCGTGATGGGAAGGGCGAACCCTACAAGTGTGAGATTATATTTTCTGTCCTCAGAGGTCATAAAGCAGTTGAGAACGAAATATACGGCTGAGATAAGGGTAAATATTCCGCATGCGACAAGAAGCGGTTGCGGATTGTTGGATATGCCGCTGAACGTTGACGCAAGCCCTCCTATGTCAAAGGCGGCGCCGTATATTACGATTGCGGCTATCATAAGTGTTATAGCGCACAATCCCGATGCTACGGACACTGGGAGCGTTAATGGGGAATCCCCGTTTAGTTCTCCTTTAGGGATAATAAACAATGTAGCTACGGAGAAGAGAACTCCTATCACTACGCAGCAGGTGAAAATTATTGGCAGAAATGTATTTTGCAGATAATTTTCGCTGGTGTCATATGCTGTGAAAACGGATGCCGTTAAAAGGATAACGGAGAGAAAGGCGATGATAACAGCCGAATAAAAGCAGATCTTGAGCTTTTTTGATATTTTTTGCATAGCAATTTCCTTCATTAATATAATATATAAATCATTATAATACACAAATATGAATTTTTTGTATACAAAACCAATGATTGTGCAATATAGATAAAAAAATCAAAAGTATTTGCGCAAAATTCTACTTTGTGCTGAATAAAAAAGTATTGCAATATAAACAGATATATGGTATAATTATTGAGCTTGATGTGCGATGAAACGGGAGATTGCGGTTTTAGGGACGCCTAAGCCGGTAACTTCCGCGGAGTATGTCCGATAACCGGGCGAACGTAACAGACCGGAACGCTCAAAGTTCCAAGTTGTTTTTTCAGGTCCCTTCCCGGAATTTATTACTTCAGAATGCTGCTGAATGTAATGAATGCCGGTATTTTGCGGGGAAACCAAAGAAACGCACGGAATGGTGTTCAAGGCGTACGCCCCATTTTCGAAAAACGCAGACCGCAAAACGCTTCATTAATTATATAATAAGCAAGTGGCGGACAGGCAAATTCAAAAAAGGAGGCAAAAATCCAAATGGCAGTAAAAGAGAAAATAAGAGTTCGTCTTAAGAGCTACGATCACAAGCTTATTGACACTGCTTGCGAAAAGATAGTGGATGTTGCCAAGAGAAACGGCGCGACTGTTTCCGGCCCCATTCCGCTTCCTACCGATAAGGAGATCATCACGATCCTCCGCGCGGTTCACAAGTACAAAGATTCGCGTGAGCAGTTCGAGCTTAGAACTCACAAGAGACTCATTGATATCATTAAGCCCTCGCAAAAATGCGTTGACGCGCTTATGAACATTGAGCTTCCCGCCGGAGTGGAGATCGATATCAAGATCTAAGGATCTTATCATCAAGCAATATCGTTCACCGCACAGGCAAAACACTAACAGAGCGCAGATGCGCACTGCTGGTCAAGTTGGCGTAACCCGAAAGGGAAATTCACAGCGTCAACCAATAACCACAGGAGGAAAAAATGAAAAAAGGCATTATCGGTAAGAAAATCGGTATGACTCAGATCTTCGACGAAGTCGGAAACGTCATTCCGGTAACGGTTATCGAAGCCGGACCTTGCGTAGTATCGCAGGTCAAGACCGTTGAGAACGACGGTTACGCAGCCATTCAGCTTGGCTTCGTAGATGCTAAGGAAAAGCACCTCACAAAGGCTGAGATCGGACACTTTGCGAAAGCCGGTGTCGCGAACAAGAAGTACCTCAAAGAGTTCCGCCTTGACGATTGCTCCGGCTACGAGGTTGGTGCAGCTGTTACGGCTGACATCTTCGAGAGCGGCGACAAGGTCGACGTTACAGGTATCACAAAGGGTCACGGATACACAGGAGCTATCAAGCGTTGGAATCTCCACAAGCTCAGAATGACACACGGTGTCGGACCTGTACATCGTCAGTCCGGTTCTATGGGTGTTATCGACCCTGCCAGAATCTTCAAGAACAAGAAGATGGCTGGTCAGTACGGTAACGAGCAGGTTACAGTACACAATCTCAATGTTGTTAAGATCGACGCAGAGAACAATATCATCGCGGTTAAGGGTGCAATCCCCGGCGCTCGCGGCGGCATCGTTTTCATCCGCGACTCGGTCAAGGCATAAGCGGTAAGGAGGAACTAAAATGGCAACTGTAAAAGTAGTTAATATGAAGG
>JAZRUP010000057.1:0-3704 GCA_045652645.1 Eubacteriales bacterium
GGCTTTGGTATGGCGGGTGCTTATATGCTTATAAAATCCCAGATAAGAGTGGATCGCGATTACGACATAAGAGAAAAGTTCATTGATATAATGTACATTATGGGCCTTTTTGCCTGCTTCCAGATGCTTGAGATATATTTGGAGCGAATCTCCCCTTATTTCATTACTTTCAGCGGTCTCAAGGTCAATACCGAATGCGTTTCCGTCGCCAAAATACTCAGATTTGCGTTTCTTATGGAGCATGACGGAATAATCGCATATTATCTCCAACCGGGAAACAACGTAAGTACTTTTATAATGATGGCTCTTCCTTTCCCAATGTACAGAGCGCTCTGCGGTGGCAAGGGAAAAAACAAGCTTCATTTGCTTTCCATTCTTCTTATGGCTCTTTGCGTTTTTATTTCAAAGTCAAGAGGCGGTTGGTTGATGGGAACTCTCGCTTTGGTCGTTTGTTGTGTTTTTGCGATCTTCTATGAGAAAAAAATTGCTTGGAAATGTGTTTTCGCGACAGTTCCGATAGCGGCAGTCGTTGCTGTAATTTGGTATATAATCGATCACGGAATTGAAAATCTCTTCAAGTCGTTTATTGACGAAGGCTTGGTTTCATCAAATGAGTCAAGACTTAGGCTCCTGTTCCGCTCTTTTAACGATTTTAAAGACAATCCTATTTTTGGGCAGGGTATAGGAAGCGTATCAAATGCGGACATATATGCGGGAAAGAAGGGAACTATGACGTGGTATCATATGATGATACCGCAGATATACGGAAGCATGGGTACTGTTGGAATACTTGCCTACGGTTATCAGCTTTTTGGCAGGATCAAGCTTGCCATCTCTAAGAGAAGCCTTTATGTAACGACATTGGCTCTTTCTTATAGCGGTCTGTTTTTTATGTCGCAGGTCAACCCCGGAGAATTTTGTCCGATACCGTACGGACTTATTGCCGTTATACTGTTTATTATGATAGAAGCTGAGCCGGACTTTTTAAAGAAAAAGCCGCGGAAAGCGGAAACTTAAAAATATTTATAACAAAAAATCATCGCGTAAAAAACGCGATGATTTTTATATTCCAAGGCTTTTCATAAGTTCGGATATTTTCTCGTGTTCGAGAGATTTTGAGGAAAGAGTAAGCTCTTTTACTCCTTTTTTCAGCCTGCCGCTGAATACGATTCTTAACCAACGCAAGATGTGGAAAAAAGGCAATAGAAGTGGAACCTTTTTTAATATTGGATGCTGTTTTTTCATCATAGCGTACGGAAGAAAAATGCGTGACATCATATAAGAAAAAACGCTTCCGCTTTTTTCTTTGCCAAAAGCAACACGATTTTCGGTACTTCCGTAAACTCCCGCTCCGAGAAGATATTTTTCCATAGAGAGAGTGACGTCATCATGAGGCTCGGATGAGAACCAAACGTCGGACAATCTTAAAGATGCGTTGTAAAAATCCTCAAGACAGCCGTCTTTTATCAGCTGTATGTCATTTGATTTGTGCTTTTTCGAACGGAAGAGAAGCCAGAGATCTATAAAAGGTCTTATTCCGCAACCGCCGACCGAAAAATGCTTCGCCATATGAGCTATATGGAAAAACATAAAAAATTCATTTGAAAATGTGTGCTCTGAGCATCCTTTTTCGGCTGACGCGTATTGCCACGCATTATTCATTATTTCTATTGCGGTTTTTGAAAAGAAGTCATCCTCAATAAGCTCGAAATGAAGTTCAAGATGAACATCGCTCGGGGATAAAAGACTTACGTCATGAGGAAGCCTTTGTAGCACGGTATATTCAAGCTGATTTACTAGCGAGTTTTTTGCGTGTTCTAAATCCGATTCGTGAATGAGTATATCAATATCGCAACTTGTTCGCAACCAAGGTTCGGGATAAATATCTCGTATAACGGATCCTTTCAGGGGAATAAACGGAATTTTTTCTTTTTCAAAAAGATCCTTTATTTCTTTCAGTGCAAAACGGCTCTGTTCATATCTGAATAGAGCCGTCATCATTTGTTTTTCAAATTTTTTTGAAAATTCGTCCGTCATATAAACAGAATTCTTTTTGAGCGCGTCACCGACGAGATGGGCGAGATCATGTTTTTTTGAAAGAAAATAAAGATCTTCGAGCATATCTGATGTGGGAAACTGACATTTATTCCCCGTAAGCTCGTATCTTATCAAAGAAAACATTATTTTTGCTGTTTCTTCCATACTGATTCCTTTCAAAATTATTTTTGACTTTAGAATTTTCTCCAGACCATTTTGTTTACGACGCCTGTATAGGATTGAATTATCTTAACGACCTTTGTTGAGACGTTTTCCTCCGTGTAATAAGGTACGGGGATACCGTGATCATTGTTTTCGTTCATATCAACAGCGGTAACGATTGCTTGGAGCAGGCTCTTTTCGTCAATTCCCGCGAGCACGAAGCAGGCTTTGTCAAGCGCCTCCGGACGTTCCGTCGAGGTTCTTATGCAAACTGCGGGGAAAGGATTTCCAATGCTTGTGAAGAAGCTCGATTCCTCGGGGAGAGTTCCGCTGTCGGATACGACGGCGAACGCGTTCATCTGCAGATGATTGTAGTCGTGGAAGCCGAGGGGGTCGTGACGTATAACTCTTGGGTCAAGCTTAAATCCGCTTGCCTCAAGTCTGTTGCGGCTTCTCGGATGGCAGGAGTAAAGAATCGGCATATCGTATTTTTCAGCCAGCTTATTTATAGCCGAGAAAAGCGACGTGAAATTTTTTTCGGTGTCGATATTTTCCTCACGGTGTGCCGAGAGAAGGATATATTTTTTAGGCTCAAGTCCGAGCTTATCTAAAATCTTACTTGCTTTTATTTCTTCAAGATTTGCGTGAAGGACCTCTGCCATAGGAGAGCCTGTGACATACGTTCTTTCCTTTGGCAGACCGCATTCGTGAAGATAACGCCGAGCGTGCTCGGAATATGCGAGATTGACATCGGAAATTATGTCAACGATACGTCTGTTAGTTTCCTCGGGCAGACATTCGTCCTTGCAACGGTTTCCCGCTTCCATATGGAAGATCGGAATATGCAGCCTTTTAGCCGAGATCGCGGACAGGCAGGAGTTGGTGTCACCGAGTATCAGGAGCGCGTCGGGCTTTATTGAGTTCATAAGCTTATAAGAGCAGTTTATGATATTTCCCACTGTTGCTCCGAGATCGTCTCCGACGGTGTCCATATATACCTCAGGCGCGTCAAGCTTAAGGTCCTTAAAAAATATTCCGTTGAGATTGTAATCGTAATTCTGTCCCGTATGCGCAAGAACGCAATCAAAATACTTGCGGCATTTGTTAATGACCGCTGCGAGACGTATTATCTCGGGGCGAGTGCCGACGATTATCAAAAGTTTTAATCTTCCGTCGTTTTTGAAGCTTACGTCGGAATAATCAAGCTTGATGTTCATAAAAATAATTCCTTAATTTATTAAACTTGTTCGAAATATGTGTCGGGATGACTTGGGTCGAATTGCTCGTTTGCCCACATAAGTGTAACGAGGTTTTCTGTTTCGGAAAGGTTGATAATATTGTGAGTGAAACCGGGGAGCATATGCACAGCTTCAGGCTTATCACCCGAGACACGGAATTCAAGCACTTTGTCAGCGCCGATTTCTCTTTGCTGTATAAGAGCAGTGCCCGAAACAACAATAAAGAACTCCCACTTGGTATTGTGCCAGTGCTGACCCTTTGTTATG
>JAZRUP010000058.1:0-5739 GCA_045652645.1 Eubacteriales bacterium
TCCCGACCGAGATGTTCGGCTCATTCGGCGAGGCGGACGGTGTTTATCCGGCATATCATATGAATAAGCTTCATTGGATATCCGTGCTTCTGCCCGACGCACCCGATGATGTGGTGCAGTTCCTTGTGAACGTGAGCTTTGGGGCAACTAAGAATAAGAAAAAAGCGAAAAAAGACAGCATAATAGTCTCACATCATTGACAAAACCTCAAAGGCAGAAAAATTAACATATAAAATAATTCCTCGTTGACATATTTAGTTGTTTATGATATCATATTAAAAGAATAATTATCGGGAGGCGTTATGAAGGGATTTAAGCTTGGAACTGTCAATATTGAAAACGGACTGTTTTTGGCTCCAATGGCGGGAGTTACCGACAGATATTTCAGGCGTCTTTGCGCCTCGTGCGGAGCGGAATACGCTGTGACCGAAATGGTATCCGCAAAAGCTCTTTGCTACGAAAAAAGATCCGTTCGCGCATCCGCCCCCGCGAGAACCGCGCCCCTCGCTTTCGTTGACCCCGAAAGTATTCCGACAGCGGTTCAGATCTTCGGCAGTGAGCCCCAATTTATGGCAGAAGCGGCAAAAATGCTCTCTGACAGATCATATCGGGGCGCATCGGGCGCGATACCTGCTGCCATCGATATCAATATGGGCTGCCCTGTCAAAAAGGTCGTTTCCTGCGGCGAGGGCTCGGCTCTTATGAAAACCCCACACCTTGCGGGACTTATCGTTGAATCCGTAAAAGAAGCCACGCATCTTCCTGTTACAGTGAAGATACGGGCAGGATGGGATAAAAACTCGATCAATGCCGTTGAAATGGCTAAAACACTCGAATCCGCCGGCGCTGACGCGATTTGTGTCCACGGCAGGACGCGTGAGCAGTTCTACGCGCCATCATCGGACAACAGAATTATTGCCGATGTCAAAAACGCGGTTAATATTCCCGTTATCGGAAACGGAGATATAAATACCGTTGATGATGCTATTCGAATGTATAGCGAAACAAATTGCGACGGAATTATGCTTGCTCGCGGAACATTAGGCAATCCTTGGCTTTTTGCAGAAATAAAGGCTGCATTGAATGGCAATGGCTATATCCCTCCATCCGCTACCGAAAAAATCAACATTGCACTTGAGCATACGCGCTCCGTTATAAACGAAAAAGGCGAAGGGGCTGTCGCGGCAGCCAAGGGGCAGCTTGCGTGGTACGTAAAAGGAATACGCGGCGCGGCAGATGCAAGAAACAGAATAATGTCAGCAGATACATTTTCAGAAATGGAAAAAATTCTTCTTGAAGTGGCAAAAAACACCCACGAGGTTTGAATTATGACAGACATAACTCTTTTTATAAGCGACCCGTCATTTCGCCGACTTCTTCGTCTTGAGCTTGAACGTATAGAAAAAACAGTTGGTGAAAGCGGTGAGGATTGCTTTCTTCTTATAACCGACACGCTCGACGTATCTGATATTTTCCACAAAAGAAAAATACTCATTACTCGTAGCGAAGAAAGCAACAAGAGCACCCTTGTTTTGCGACGTCCCGTAGATATGCAAAAGCTGCGTATTTTAGTATCTGAAATTTTCAAGCAAACGGAAACAAATCACGAACAAAAAACTAAAAACGATACTTCTATCAAACTAATAAAAGAAGAAAAATCAGCGCGTATCGGCGAAACAAAAATTCATCTTACCGAAAATGAATTTATTTTACTTTCCGCTCTTAAAGAAAAAAGTGGGGAGCTCATAAGCCGAGAGGAAATAAACTCGCTTTTAAATTCTTCGGGAAATACTCCCGAGGTATATATTTGTACGCTCAGAAAAAAGTTGACCGTTGATGACGGAGTAAACCCAATAATCACCGTAAGAGGAAAAGGGTATAAATTACGGTAAATAAAACATATGAAAATAACCCGCTCGCCGATAGGCGAGCGGGTCGTTTTTTCTTTTGATATTTTATTAATCAGCTGTAAGTCCGGAACGTTCAATACCCTGAACCAGGTACTTCTGGCAGAATACATAAACGATAACCAGCGGAGCTATGATCATAATTCCGCAAGTATTTCGGATAGCGGAGAAATAAAGATTCTGTCCGGCAAGATACGCCTCTGACTTCTTTCGAAGTGTTTCAGGAATGTTTTTGACGATAAACGGCAACAACTTCGTTGAATCACCCTTAAAGAACATATTAGCGTAGAAGGTATCCGTCCACTGCCAAGAGAACGCAAACAGGAAAACTGTTATAAGCATCGGAACCGACAACGGAAGAATGATCTTAAAGAATGTCTTGAAAGTTCCTGAACCGTCAATATAAGCCGACTCTTCAAGTTCATCGGGAACCCCGCGGAAGAACTGACGAAGAAGGAATATATAGAGACCGTTTTTAAATGCCAATCCGAACAACGACAGGATTATAAGAGGCATATACGTGTCAATAAGGATCATACCGCCAACAGTATCCTGACTGTTGAAAAATCCTCCGATAAACTCAAGAAGTCCCTTTCCTCCAAGTACAGTTGATATAGGATCTCTTATATCAAACGAAGTGAAGAAACCAAATATTGCAGAATACAATGTCTGATGAGGTATTATCATCGTCAGTAAAACCAACGCAAAAATTGCTTTAGCGCCCTTGAACTTAAACTTTGCTATACCATACGCAACCAAAGCACAAGCAAAAGTCTGAAGCACCGCACAGGAAACTGAAAGTATAAGTGTATTCAAAAATGCTTGAGTATAATTGGATTCATTAAATATGGCAGTATATGTATCCAACGTAAAATGCTTTGGTATGATCAGAACCGTAACGTCAACAAAGTCCTCCGGAGACATAAATGAACCCGCGATTTGTGTAATAAACGGGAAAAGCACGATATAAGAAATACCTATAAGAAGTATAAGTCTGAAAATATACCAAACAACTTTCTTTAAGAAGAACAGAGAAAGGTACTTTGCTTTAAGCCTTTGAGAAAGAGGAGCTCTGTCAAATTCTACTTTGATCTTCGCGTTCGGATCTCTTCTCATAGCTCCGACATTTTGTCTTTTTATTGCATCCATATCTTTGCCTCCTTAATCATTTCGTCTTTGATAGAAGACGAATGCAGAACAAATACCGGCGACTACCAAAACAATAAGAATTACAACGAGGAAGTACATCCATGACATTGCTGATCTTACTCCATCGCTAACCATAGCACTTGAACTGTTGATAAACGACATTACAAGATTAGATTCTCCCGTAAATGAGTCAATTACAGTATAAACCGCATTTACCAATATCATCGGACTTATCATCGGGAATGTTATCTTCCAGAATGTTTCCCAAGCACTTGCTCCATCTATCTGACATGACTCATAAATAGCGGGTGAGATAGACTGCAATCCGGCAAGGAATATAAGCATCTGAACACCGGAACGATTAACAATATTAAAAATATTATTTATCCATTCCGAAACAAGATCTGCAAGACCTGTACCAATCTTCATATTGGCAAACAAGGCAGCGATATCCAAAGAAGATACGATCTGTGAAGATGCGTTTTCTTCCTCTGCGCCGGTATTCATACCGTCACTGACAGCATCACCAATCATATTCTGAGCACTGATCTGCTCCATAATACCTGTTGACAAAATAACAGGAACGAAGAATATAGCACGGAACAATGCTCTTCCCGCCATTTTCTGATTAAGCAAAATTGCCATAAACAAAGAGAATATTATAATAGCGGGAATGTCAAATATCATCTGTCCAAGTCCTTCTACCAAAACCTGCAAGAACGTGGAGTTGTTTACTTTTACGGAAAACAACGCGTCATTGTAATTTTGAAAGCCAACAACTCCGTCAGCTTGAACAAACGTCAGTTTAAGAGAAGAAAACAACATGGGGAAATAAATGAACACAAATCCGATTATGAAAGGAAGTACAAACAACCAGCCAGAACGAGATTTACGTCTGTCAAGCGATGACGCTTTGCCGCGTTTTTTGCGCGGCGTGTTTTTTATGGTAACACCATTTTTCGCATTAGTCATTTTTTTGCACCTCTCCTTTCTTAATGGTTAATAACTTTGTAGGCGTACGGGGCAAGATCATATTTTACACCTTCGTACTCTACCGTAACTGAAAATACGTTGTAGTTGAGAATAAATGTTCTGTATGCGGAATCATCGTCACCGTCTTTTCCACCATATGTCACAGCAACAATAGAACCGTCATCACAAGTATATTTATTAGAAACTACAGTATTGTCAACGGACTCTTCCTTTTCCTCCATCGCCTCTATGAGTTCCTTATAAGGAGTAGTTGTGACATTGATATAATAATCACCCTTCTCATTAAGGTCAAGCATATTGTTTTCAAGCGCCGATGAACGAATGTTTTCAAATGCAGCGCTGTATTGCTCATACAGAGACTGAAGAGGCAAAAGTCTTGCTTGATAATCTTCAATAATTGCCTGAATTTCTGCCGCATTTGCAGGATTTTTCGCTAACAACGCTTGCACGTTTGCAATTTCTTTTTTCATAGAGTCAACTGCGTTTTTCAATATAGAAAAGTTGTTTACAGAAGGAGAATAGTTCTTCGTAAATACTGAATAAACACTATCGATCTCTTTGCAAATGGCGTTAATTTCTTTTTCACAAGCAACGATCTCATATGAAAGGCTTATTCTGTTGGAAATATACTCTTTACGTTCAGACTCGCTCATAGTCAAAACATCTTTTTCAAGAAGAACGCTATAAGCTTCTTTAGCTGCCGTATATCTAACGATTGTCTCTTTAATCTGATTCAAATGAGCCTTAACGAACTCAAGGTTTTCACCCAAACCTGTGATTAAAGGAAGGAAAACGTTAGAACTCGTATTCGCGGAAAGCTCACTCGACGCAAACTTATCAGCGCTATATACCAAAACCTTAGCCTCAAGAATAGCCTGACTGTTAGCAAGTTCTATTGCTACATTGTAAGCTGCCTCAAAAGCCTTTTGCAAATTAACAGTGCTGTCTTCGTCAGTTAAGTATTCGCCGCAAGCAGTGTTGTAGAACTGCTCATAGCTTATAACTTTTTTATCATAAGTTGCCTTATCGCTTTCGATCTTTTGATACTTAGAATCTATAAGTTCAAAATCATTCTCGTTATCATTGATAACTACTGCCGCATCGTAGAGAACCTTAGCTTTAGCCTTGTCTGCGTCGGAAGCAGCCTCATAGCTTGCTTTGAGTTCATCGACAGCTTTTCCGGAAATTGCGATAGCATTAAGACAAGCAGCTTTTTCAAGCTCTGTGGCATCTGCGTTTTTATCAAGCTCTGCCTTGAGCTCTTCAAGCTCTTCCAGCGTATACTTTGACGCATAGAATGCGGTCTTATAGACAAGCATGTCAATTTCTGCCTGAGCTGCGCTATTCTGATAATTTATCCAAGTTTCATGAATTTTATCTCTCGCAGCAAGTGTTGCGGCAACTGCTTTGCTTATTCTTTCGCGATATTCATCAAGCTTTACACAAGCATCGTCAATAGTTGATATGTACGTTGCATATTCTTCTCTATTGCCTTCGATGTTAGCCGCGCTGTTAAATTTAGCTGCATATTCTTCGATGACCTTGTAATATTCTTCAGCTTCTGCCGTTATTTTCTTAATATCATCTATGCTGTTAGCAGGTACTCGTCTTGTTTCAAGGGCTTCTTTGAGCTTCTTCTTAGCTTCTTCAGTTTCTTTGATGAGCTGCTCAAGTCTTTCAGCTTCAGCCT
>JAZRUP010000059.1:0-3781 GCA_045652645.1 Eubacteriales bacterium
CACGTTACAAGACATATGATCTACTCCCGATTCTGGTACAGATTCCTTTACGATCTCGGTGTCGTTCCCGTGGCCGAGCCTTACGCAAAGCGTACCGCGCAGGGACTTATTCTCGGGCCTGACGGTGAGAAGATGAGTAAATCAAGAGGAAACGTAGTTGACCCCAACGACGTCGTGGACGAGTTCGGAGCCGACGTTCTCCGCGTTTATATCCTCTTTATGGGCGATTACGAAAAAGCGTCGCCTTGGTCGGATAACAGCGTTCGCGGATGTAAGCGCTTCCTTGACAGAGTTGCGGGACTTACCGATATGGTCAAGGGCACGGGCGCGTCGAAGATAGAAAAGAGCCTCCACAAAACGCTCAAGAAGGTCACAGAGGATATTGAGAATATGAAGTTCAATACGGCTATCGCCGCTATGATGACTCTTCTCAACGAGATCTACGACGCGGGCAGCCTCACGTCCGATGAACTCGGGATCTTCGCGCGTATGCTCTGTCCCTTCGCTCCTCACATATGCGAGGAGATCTGGGAAGGACTTGGAAATAAAACGCTCTGCTCACTCTCCGAGTGGCCCGCGTACGACCCCGCAAAGACGGTCGACGATACGGTTGAGGTCGCAATGCAGGTAAACGGTAAGCTCAAGGGAACTATAATGCTCCCGAAGGATTGCCCCGCCGCCGACGCTATCGCTGCCGCTAAAGCCGATGAGCGCGTAGCGCCCCTTATTGAGGGTAAGACAGTCGTTAAAGAGATCTCCGTACCCAATAGAATTATTAATATCGTTGTAAGATAATTATTATAAAACCAAGAGCCCTCCGACAGGATGGCTCTTGGTTTTGCTTTCTTCATTGAAAAAAGCCATAGCCGCTTCAAGCGGCTATGGCTTTTTGAGCGATTATATTGGTCCTGAGCTTATTCAGCCTCTGCCTCAAGCTCGATCTCGTCGTCAAGTACGCAGATGTCAGCATCGTCAAGCTCTTCTTCGCAGCAGCATGCTTTCTTCTTCTGGAGAAGCTTGAGAGCAAGGATAACGCCGCAAGTAAGAACCGCAACGGTTGCTACAACAATACCAATAACAACGCCCCAGTTGGTCTTCTTGTTGTCTTCCATTTTTTTGTCCTCCTTAATAAAATTAACTATGCTTCTACCATTTTATGGCTTATAGCTATAATTGTTACTATTAGTATAACATATTTTTTGAAAAAATCAATGGGAAAATCATAATTTTTATTTTTTTTTAAAATATCTTTTCATATCAAGTAATTTCTGCTATAATATTAAATATATTAAAGGTAAAGAAGGTTGATCATGACATATACGGACATATGCCAAAAGCTCAAGAGCTTCGGCATTGAAGAATACAGGCGCGAGGCGGCGCTTCTGCTTTCGCATTTTTGCGGAGTATCGCCGACAGAGCTTCCGTTCTGTCGGGATAAAGATTTTTTCTCCGCGGGACTTGTTGCCGCGCTCAAATGCCGAGAGAAGCGCTACCCGCTTCAATACATTCTCGGAGAATGGCAATTCTGTACAGAGACATACTCTGTCGGCCCCGGTTGCCTCATACCCCGTCCCGAAACGGAGCAGCTTGTGCTTGACGCTGTAAAATATCTGTCTCCAAACGCCGTTTTTCTCGATCTCTGTACGGGCTCGGGCTGTATCGCACTGTCGATACTAAAAAGACGTCCCGATTGCCGCGCCATCGCGGTCGATATTTCGGACGAGGCTCTCGTTTACGCAAATAAGAACGCGAAAGCTCTCGGACTTGAAAATAAGATCGAGTTTAAGACCTGCGACGTTCTCTCGCTTGACGCGCCCGTGACGGTATGCGGCGAGGAAAAGGTCTCGGCGGTGCTGTCGAACCCACCGTATATACCCGACGCGGATATTGACGGACTTGCGCCCGAGCTTGCGTTTGAGCCTCGTATCGCGCTTGACGGCGGGGATGACGGACTTGATTTTTACAGAACTATAGTCAAAAACTTCAAAAGCAGCTTGACGGACGGCGGCTTTATGCTGCTTGAGATAGGCGCGGGACAATCGGAGGATATAAAGAAGATCGCCGAGGAAAACGGCTTCGCGGCAAGCGTCGGCTACGACCTCTCGGGTCACGACAGAACAGTATATCTGGAGAAATAAAGGGGGAAAACATTTTGAAAATAGCGGTACTTGCGGGGGGCTACTCTCCCGAACGAAACGTATCCTTGAGCTCGGGCGCGCTGATCTCGGCGGCGCTTATAAGACGCGGTCACAGCGTCGCATACGCTGACGTTTATCTCGGGATCCCCGGGGCTGATGACGTCGACGCGCTTTTCACAAAGGTCGCGCCGAATGTACCGAGGATAGAACAAGCCGAGCCGGATCTTGACGCGCTCAAGGAATCAAACGGCGGACGAGAGGAGCTTATAGGAGAAAATATTCTTGAGCTTTGCAAAGCGGCGGACGTGGTTTTTATCGCGCTTCACGGCGGTATGGGTGAGAACGGTCAGCTTCAGGCAACTCTTGACAATTTCGCGATAAAATACACAGGTTCGTCGTACATAGGCTGTCTTTTGTCGATGGATAAGGATATTTCAAAGAAAATTATGATAGGGGAAGGAATACCCGTTCCGACGGGTATTACCTTGAAGGTCGGTGAGCCTATACCCGAAAACACAAAACTTCCCGCGGTCGTAAAGCCCTGCTCGGCAGGATCGAGCGTGGGCGTTTCGATAGTTTATACGGCAAAAGAGCTTGAAAAAGCGATCGCGGACGCGTTTGCCGTTGAGGACTCCATACTCATTGAAAAGAAGGTAGATGGCAGGGAGTTTTCCGTGGGAGTTCTTGGGGGACGTTCGCTTCCCGCGATCGAGATAATCCCGAGATCGGGCTTTTACGATTATAAAAACAAGTATCAAAGCGGAATGACAGAGGAGATCTGCCCCGCAGACCTCTCCGAGGATGAGGCAAAAGCCGCGGGCGAGCTTGCCTTAAATACGGCTAAAGCGTTGCGCCTTGACGGATATTGCCGAGTTGATATGATCCTTGACAAGGATACGGGAAAATTCGTTTGTCTTGAAGCCAACGCGCTTCCGGGAATGACCCCGACGAGCCTTCTTCCTCAGGAAGCCGCCGCCGCGGGGATAGAGTATGACGAGCTTTGTGATATGATAGTTAAAATGGCGAAATAAAAATAACGCCGTAAGGCGTGTATGAAGTTCGCCTCCAAAACTCGCGAAGCGAATACCACTTGGCGTGAGCCGAATATAACTGCGAAGCAATATAACTCGCCGCAGGCGAATAGAACTGAAAAAAGCACTTGCATTTGCAAGTGCTTTTTTCTGGAGCTGCTAATCAGATTCGAACTGATGACCTCGTCATTACCAATGACGTGCTCTACCTACTGAGCCATAGCAGCAAATTATTATAGCTTTAGTATTATATCAAATAAAACACCCATTGTCAAGCACTTTTTGAAAAAAATCATATTATTTATGCTAAACTCACAAAACAAACGCGAAACAGTTGAACTGTTAATCAAATATTAACAAAAGATTCTTTATAAATAAAAAAAAATATGATATAATTAAAATTAGCAAGTTTTCATTAAAGAAAGGAAACAGATATGAAAAGAATTTTAGCAATCATTCTCATTACGGTCATGTGCCTTGCGTCCTTGCCCTTTGCTTTTGTATCGGCAGGCGCGGAAAACGTAAAGTACACTGAACTCGTCAACCTCTTTGCTCCCGCCAAAAACGGCGGTGTCGGCATTATCAACGCTGAAGGCCGCTCCAACCTTGCCG
>JAZRUP010000060.1:0-5932 GCA_045652645.1 Eubacteriales bacterium
CCATTTTCATTCACCCTGTTACATTTTACAGTTCACCTTTCTTTTTGGATATGTCCACACAATTCATATCATTAGGTTAAATACTTCCTGTTGTGTATTGACAGTAGACTGATTTTCTGATAAAATAAAATTTATGTAAAAGGAGGCGGCGTTTATGTTGCATAGCATGCGTATTAGATAAACATTGAAAAAAAGGATTTTCCCATTTTCAACATGGGCTTTTTTGTCATGCTTATTTTGCGGATGCTATACAAAAAACTAACGACGTATAGATATAGTATAGACATAGTGCAAGCTATGCCTTAGTTTTGTTGTACTGCTCTGTGCATTATAAATGCAGGTCAATGCTCATGTTGAGGATTGACCTGCATTTTTTTGTGTAAAAAGGACGAGTGAAATATAATGCTTAAAAAATATTGGATAAAATGTCCGATTTGTAACGGAAAGACGAGAGTTCAAGTATTTCATAATACTGTATTAAAAGATTTTCCTCTTTTCTGCCCTAAATGCAAATTGACGCATATCATTGATGTAGAAAAATTAGAGATTGTAATCAAAAATACAGAAAAACAAACTTTTATTATTTAGAAGAAAGGATATAAAAATGAAACGTTTACCTAAATATACGCCTGCGGAAGTACGGAATGATCCATACGGATTTACTTACAAAGAAATGTCGGAAGTTATTGGCGAGAATGAAGCAAAAGCCTTATATGAAGAATTATATAAGCAATTACCACGCAAAAAAAATCTATCAATGTTGGTAAAAAATATTTGCAAAAGCAGTGATACTGAAAAGTATGTTTACGAACTGAAAGACAACAAATACATTGAAACGGTTTTTATCAAGCGGCGAGATGGTGGAACTGTTTGCGTGAGCACACAAGTCGGTTGTCCTGTTGGTTGTATTTTTTGTGAGTCCGGGCGAAATGGCTTTGTTCGTAATCTAACATCGTCAGAAATCGTACAACAGATTATATTGTTGCGTCGAAAAGTAAACCGTATCGTTTTTATGGGTATGGGAGAGCCTTTATTCAATTATGACAACTTGATAAAAGCAATCCATATTCTCCGAGATAGATATGGGCTCAACTTTCCAACCGACGGCATTACCATATCAACAGTTGGTCCGGTCGATCAATTAAAAAAATTGCGCGAGGAACATCTTAAAATTCAGTTGACAATATCTTTACACGCAGCAACACAATCTGCAAGAAATCGTATTATTCCTCACATGCGCATATATGCTATTGAAGATGTTGTTAAGCAAGCCTTATCCTATTCTGAAAGGCATAATCGCAAAATTGTCTTTGCGTATTTGCTTTTACCGGGTATAAATGACCGGCCCTCAGATGTAAGACAACTTGCAAAATGGTTTCGGGGCAAAAAAGTTATGATTAACGTGTTACAATACAACCCAACAAGCAATTCAAGAATTAAAGCACCACAGAAACGGGAAATAGTTGCATTCAAACATCAATTAGAGCAAGCAGGACTTGAAGTTACTATGAGAGTTTCTCATGGCAGAGAGATTAACGCGGCTTGTGGACAGTTAGCTAACACATATAATAAATTCAAAAAAAAATGATTAAAAGTGCCAGACGCATAGACGCAGAGCCGATAACGCATTAGGTCAAAAAACCTATGTGTTATCGGCTTTTTTATTTAATATTGCGCAAAAGCCGCTGTTCCCTATTATAGAATGGATTGCGGGTAGTGTATTAAAGTCGCCCTTTTTTAAGGATACGGCGGTATCGGGGAGGTATCGCCGTGTCCATTTTTATTTACTGTAACCCGCCTAATGCTTTGCGGTCAAAAAAAGCTATGCTCCGCAAGCGGGATATTCCGGCTATGAATGTGAACTGTCAATACATTTAGCTACTGCTTACATTTCCTTTGCGCCCGTCCGCGTCTTGCGGACGGGCGCATTTTGCTTTTTTCAACTTTTTTCTGAAAAGCGCACTCAAGAGCCATCTCCCGAACGGGTACGGAGCGAAAGGGGCAGAGAGGACAAGCCCTTAACTCCCGTCCTCTACTCCACGCGGGAAGGAGGTGAACTCTATGGAGCTATCTTCTTCCGACAAGGAAAGAATACAACATCAGTACGACGCATTAGCAAAGAAAACTTTGGTCGGCGAAGCGAAAAGCCACCGCCGCACTCTTGCGAAACGCGCAGCACGCGAAGTTACTTTTTCGGATTTGAGCGAAAGCGAACTCGCGCAGCTTTTCACAACGGACGAATACGAAAGCGATTATTTCCGTTTTCAAGTGTCCGGCTTTGATGTACTCGTCAAAAATGAACTGCTTGCCGAAGCCCTTAACGCTTTGCCCGAAAGGAAACGCGACATTATCCTTTTGTCCTACTTCTTGGATATGAGCGACGCGGAAATTGGCGAACTGCTGAATGTTGTACGCACGACGGTTTTCCGGCACAGGAAATCCGCGCTTGCGAAAATCAAACAGTATTTGGAGGGAAAAGCAGATGATGAATACCGTTAGGAAGTCTGAAAATCTGTTGCCGTTCCCTGTCATTTCCGCAGCGGCAAACGGCGACACAACCGCCATGTGCGCGATCTTGAAGCACTACGAGGGTTACATAGCGAAACTTTGTACCCGCACGCTGAAAGACGACGCGGGCAATACCTATTCCTATGTGGACGAGGAAATGCGTAACAGGCTGCAAGTGCGCCTTATTACCCGCACCCTTGCTTTTCATGTAGGATAATCTTTTAGCCCATGCGGGGAGCGTGTCCCCTTTCCACGCTTCCCGTTATGGGCTATTTGTCGTTCCGCAAAAGCATATCCGCTGTTGATGTGCTTTTGCAGGCCGACAAAGCCTATTGTTCTTTGACAAAGAAAGCGGCCTTTGGTGCGCAGCATAACAGGCAAACGGGTACATTCCGTCTGTACCGAGCCAGTCGGCGGGTACGCCATGACAGCTTTTCCCCATAGGGGAAAAGCCGAGCGAGAACTACCGCGCCGTAAAACAGGTTTAGCAGCTTGTGGGCGACGACATACAAGGCGGCACAATGATACTCCCGCGTTGAACACCCTCAAAGTATTGCGCGGCGCACCCATAAGCATGGGCCGGGGTGAAACTCCCGTGAGGTTGCAGCTAACAACCGCCCGTTTTTGCCTTTTGACGAATATAGTTTATCCATACAGGAAAAGGAGGTTTTTCTAATGGATAAAAAACAGACAATTACAACCGAACGCAAAATAGGGAAAATCACCTATCTTGTTCAAGCGTTGCCGAGTGAAAAGGCAACCGATACAATCCATAAAAAGATTGAGAAACTCATTGTAAAGGATTTGCAGAAAAAGCCCGGAAATCCGGGATTTTTAGCGTCCGAGTAGTGCATTAGGCGGCGGGATATGGTATAATGATAGCAACACATTATACCTGTTTATTCGGCTGTCGGAAAGGAGGACTAATGTTACAGTCGAATAAAATCACCGCCCTTTACTGCCGTTTAAGTCAAGAGGATATGCAAGCCGGAGAAAGCGGAAGCATACAGCACCAAAAAATGATACTTCAACGCTATGCGGACGAACACCATTTTTTGAACACAAAGTTTTTTGTGGACGACGGATTTTCCGGCGTGAGTTTTGAGCGCGAGGGGCTGCAAGCGATGTTGCAGGAAGTGGAAGCCGGACGAGTGGCGACGGTCATTACCAAAGACCTTTCCCGTCTTGGCAGAAACTATCTGAAAACGGGCGAACTCATAGAGATTGTATTTCCCGAAAACGGAGTACGCTATATCGCGATCAACGACGGAGTTGACACAGCGCGGGAGGATAACGAGTTTACCCCCTTGCGGAACTGGTTTAACGAGTTTTACGCCCGCGACACAAGCAAGAAAATCCGCGCAGTTAAACAGGCACAGGCGCAAAAAGGCGAGCGCGTCAACGGGGAATATCCATACGGCTATATCCCAGACCCGAACAACCGCCACCACCTTATACCCGACCCGGAAACCGCGCCGATTGTCAAACAGGTTTTCGCTATGTTTGTTAGCGGCGTGCGTATGTGCGAAATCCAAAAATGGCTTGCGGAAAACAAAGTCTTGACGATTGGAGCGTTGCGCTATCAGCGTACAGGACAGGCGCGGTATCAGCGGGCAATGATCGCCCCCTATACTTGGCCGGACAAAACGCTCTATGACATATTAGCAAGGCAGGAATATTTAGGGCATACCATAACCGCGAAAACTCACAAGGTATCCTACAAGTCGAAAAAGACCCGGAAGAACGAAGAAGAACAACGCTATTTCTTCCCAAACACCCATGAGCCGCTTGTTGACGAGGAAACCTTTGAACTTGCGCAAAAGCGGATTGCTACCCGCCACCGCCCGACAAAAGCAGCGGAGATTGATATTTTTTCCGGCTTGCTGTTTTGCGCTGGTTGCAGACATAAGATGTATTACCAACAGGGCGTAAATATCGAGCCGCGCAAGTTTTCCTATTCTTGCGGCGCATGGCGCAACAGGGCAAGGACAGGCAGCGAGTGTACCTCTCATTATATCCGCAAAAACGTACTTCTTGATTTAGTGCTGGAAGATATGCGGCGGGTTTTGCGGTATGTTAAGGAACACGAACAGGACTTTATCTGTAAAGCTACCGAGTACGGCGACATGGAAGCGAGAAAGGCATTAGCGCAGCAGCAAAAGGAACTTTTCAAAGCACAGGCGCGTATGACCGAACTTGACACGCTTTTCCGCAAGCTGTATGAGGACAACGCATTAGGCAGACTGACAGATGAACGGTTTGTGTTTCTAACTTCCGGCTATGAGGACGAAAAGAAATCCCTTGCCGCAAGGATAGACGAGTTACAACAGCAGATCGCAACCGTTACCGAGCGAAAAAGGGATATATCAAGGTTTATTCAGATTGTCGGGAAATACAGCGACATACAGGAATTGACCTATGAAAACGTCCATGAGTTTATCGACCGTATTTTGATACATGAATTAGACCGGGAAACCAACACCCGGAAAATCGAAATCCATTATAGCTTTGTCGGACAGGTTGATACCGAGCAGGAGCCGACGCAAGTTGTCAACCATGACCGCCGCAACATGGTAGATGTAAAAAGTATCGCTATCTAACCCCAGCAAAATTAGTTCCTGTATAACCGTCATCAACATAAAACTTGGTATTGGTCAGTTTCAAGTCTTTTGCCTTCTGAGAAAGCAATTTCTTCTGATTGGCTATTGAGTTGCTCTCCTTGTCTGTACCGTCGTCACGGGACAGACGGCAATAGATGGCAGTGATGCCATAATTATCTGACTGCATTTGTCCTCCTTTCTCCGGCAGTCGAATTTACATATTCTGTGTTGATTGTATTAGTATCCTTAGTGTTTGTCAAATGTGCAAAATCTCCTCCGATAAATTCTGATAATTTTTCTTTCATAGATTTGTTTTCTGTTTTGCTGAATCGGGTTGAAACAATATAGCGAACACCATTGATAACATATTCATTCGCACCAACATCTTGGTTGAGTTTTAATTCAGCACGGGTGTTACTTATCGTTTCAATAAATCGTAATTTTAATTTTCTCCAAAAGCTTCTCATCTCGATCCTTTGTTCCTCACTTTCATAAGATGTCTGTAATAGTAATCACAAGCCTTAATAACAAAGTTTTCAAGTTCAGCTTCATTAACTTTCGGTGCGATACTTCGCAATCGTTCAACGGATAATTTCAGCATAGGTTTTTGATTTGGTTTCGGCACTGACAGAATTTCAAACAGCTTATCCTGGTTTAGTTTTCCTTCTTCTGAAAGTTTACGCATACGCTGCGCTTGCGAGTATGAAGGAGTAACTTCATCACTGTCATACATCGCATAAACCATTTGCTGTTCTACGGGTGTAAGATACGAAAGCTCAACCGCTGGTCGCATTGCAATCCTGTTTTCATCAACGAGGTTAAGT
>JAZRUP010000061.1:0-9219 GCA_045652645.1 Eubacteriales bacterium
CCCTTGTTGCCGTCTTGGTTACAGACAGCGTTTCAAGTAAAGTTCCCGTGACGGTATTGGAGTCCGTGCTCCCGCCGTTATAAGAAAGTGTTGCTCTATTTTGAAATGTAGCCATATATTTCTCCTTATTAATTTATATTATAGGGCTTTTCCGCCCATCATCAGTATATTCATACAGACAAAAATTGACAATATCTAAGGCAAAAAGACAATGTTTGATAACTGAACTAAAATCGCGAGTATTTATCCTAATAGAATAAAAGAGCAACAAAAAAACCACCCGCAGGTGGTTTTTTTGTTATGTATAAGTCTTAATTAGTCCTTAGAATCTTTAATAGCGTCTTCAGTGCCGTACCAAACGTACTTACCGCTTCTGCCAAAGCAGACCTCATCATTCATATCCTCAAGCTCATCCTCAAGATCCTTTATTTCGTCTTCATAATAATCTATCTCATCATTATCAAGATCGTCTTCATATTTCTTTATGTAATGTTCATAGAGCTTGATCTTAAGCTTTATTTCCTCAATCTCGGTGTCAAATTCAAACATAGCTTGTTCATGAGCGAGCTTTGCTGTTGCAGTACTTGCATATTTTACAATGTGAATATAGTTATCTCCATCATATGCTGTAAGAACTTCCACCATGCCAACGCCAAGTTCATCCTCGTCGTCCGAATATTCTACCTCATAACCTTCATCATCAAGCACATCGGCAACCTCATCAAGATCAAGATTGGGCTTAGGACCCTGCTTTTCACAAGATACGAAAACCACCGCGCATCCGAGAAGCATAACTGCTGCGAGCAGTACTGTCAAAAATTTTTTCATAATGAAAAATCTCCTTTTTTGTCTTTTTATGTCCAATTTTGGAACTTTATTATATTATAAATGAAACATTACTTTTTGTCAAGTGTTTTTTAACTTTATTTTATTAACGGCAAAGCTTTAGCCTAAGTGTGCTGACCTGTTTACAGTATAAGCGGAGATCATACTTTTGCCAATAAATTTGTAAATTATGCAGAAACGCTTGCACGGTCTTTCTCTTTTTCGAGGTTTCTTTTGTATATTCTGCGCAAGGGCGGAGTATTAAAACGAAGAATAAATGTCGGCAGCATACTGAGAATAAAATTAACTATAGCTATCGGAAGACCCATTGAAAGCGGTCTGAGAAACGGAAGAAGCATAATGGAAAAGCCAAATAATGCCCCCAGAACATGTCCCAGAACACCGTAATTCGATTCAAGTAAAAAGCGTCCTATGTACGCGCTGTTATGTGGATCTCGTATTTTATCCTTGTGAAAGCCCGTAAAGCAGCCCAATTCAGGAACGAATTTTTTCCATACGTTTATTTTTGACCTTCGATAGAGATCCGCCTCACGCTTACTGACCGAAAACAACCTTGCCTCTGGCGCAAACCATTTTTCAGGCAATCGCCGCACGATAAAAGCAAGGATGCCGTCAACCGCGATAACGGCGATGACCCCAAGTATAACGCGCAGAAAGGTCTGCCCAAGAGAAAGAAAAGTATATATTCCGCCAAAGATAAAATTGGCAAGCGAAATCAAAATTGCCGCGCCCGAAATAGCTATAATATAAAACATTTCGCCCCCACTCTTTAAATTATATAAAATCAACTTAAATTTATATGAGCAATTATACCATATTTTCAAAAAAAAATCAAGATGTTATGGGTTAAGATAACACACCCTTGTTCCCTTTTCACTAAGCAAAATATTAATATAATCATAAAAATTTGATATAATGACATAATAAAAGCAAGACAAAGCTCAAACATCAGACATAATATCATCGCCGCTGTTATCTATAATATCTATAACAAGTAAGAAATTGTTGAAGGAGATAAAAGATATGCATAATGAGATCGAGGCGGCATCCTTACGAGCTTACCGAGCAAAAATAGTTCAAATTCTCAAAAGTGATTTAAGTTTGGCTGATATACGGGAAGAGCTTCTGAAATATCACGAGAACGATATCGCGGCAGTATTGTCTGATCTGCAAAAAGATGAGCGAAAAAAAGTTTATGAGTCTTTGGATCTTGATACGCTTGCCGGAATTTTTGAATACGTCGATGAATTAAGCGAGTATCTTGACGAGCTTAATGATAAGAACAGAGTGGAAATACTCTCACGCATTGAACCGGTCGCGGCGATTGCTTATTTAGAAGAGCTTGATAAAGAATACAGCTCGTCAATTATAGACGTACTGCCGGAAGAAGCAAAAGAAGAAATCGCATTACTTACTTCGTATAATAAAGACGAGATCGGCAGCAAAATGAGCACGAATTACATCTCTGTCCGACACGGGCTCGGGGTAAGAGGCGCTATGAATGAGCTGATCGTGCAGGCAGCTGAAATCGACAATGTTTCAACGATTTATGTGGTGAATGATAACGATATCTTAGTGGGCGCTATTGATCTTAAGGATCTGATCAGGGCAAGAGCGGAAATGCCGCTTGAAGATATTATAATGACCTCGTATCCTTTCGTTTATGCCAATGAAACGGTCGAGAATTGTATAGATAGACTAAAGGAATACTCTGAGGACTCTATTCCTGTTTTGGATACGGGCAACAAACTGAAAGGTGTGCTTACAGCGCAAGATCTCGCTGAGATGATCGAGGACGAGATCAGCGATGATTACGCAAAGCTTGGCGGTTTGAGTGCCGAGGAAGACATCAAGGAGCCGTTGCTCAAAAGTATTGGAAAAAGATTGCCTTGGTTGATAATTTTGTTCGGTCTCGGACTTATCGTATCAAGCATAGCGGGAATGTTTGATACGGTTGTGACATACCTGCCTTTGCTTGTATCCTTCCAATCATTGATTTTGGGTATGGCAGGCAACGTAGGAACTCAATCACTTGCGGTTACGATTCGTTCCTTGACGGACGAAACCCTTACGGGCAAGCAAAAGCTGTATTTAGTTTTCAAAGAATCGCAAATCGGATTGTGCAACGGATTGATTATCGGAATACTGTCATTTTGTTTCATAGGAATTTATTTGTTTCTTATCAAAGGAGAAGCGCTCATTCTCGCTTTTTCAGTATCCTTCTGCACGGGAATAGCGTTAGCTGCCGCAATGCTCCTGTCAAGCATATTCGGTACCGCAATACCGCTTTTTTTTAAGAAACTCAATATTGATCCGGCAGTGGCTTCCGGACCGTTTATTACAACAATTAATGATCTTGTAGCGGTTGTTGCCTATTACGGCTTGGCTTGGATCTTATTGCTGTCGTGGCTGTAAGTTAGCTTTGATATGTTTGACACCGCCGATATGCGTGTTATCCTTAACGGAGAACACGCAGCGATATAAATCCCTTACGGGATTTGTGATATTCCCTTCGGGAGCGATATTTGCCTGCGGCAAGCGATATGCCCTGCGGGGCGTGAGGGATTTATATCATATCGCATTGGAGCGAAGCGACAATATATCGCGCCAAGCATAGCGAGGTATATCGCGTTTGCTTGCAAACATATCGCAATGCAGAAAAATGAGGAAACATTTCGGCTATGAAACCGATTTGTTTCCTCTTTCTGTCGTTATAAGGGCTGGGGCTTAGGCCATATTCGCATTTGACCGGTCAAATGCGCTGCTTGCATTTTTGTTAAGTTGCAAATTCTCCGATAAGAACATCACCCTTAGTGACTGTTTAGATTGTTTTATCACTGCGTTCGACTCCCTTTTGTTCTATAGGGGCTGTCTCAAATGCTTTTTCGCACTTGAGACAGTTCCTTTTTCATTTGCACAACATCATTTTCCGTCAAGGCAACATCATTGCCGCTTACGGCACAAATGAACGATGTTGCGCTTCGCGCAAACGAATTGTAAACGTTATAATAGCTTTTCGCCCTTTCGGTCGAAAAGCATTTTCTTTTATCTTACTATTTTCTACAATCTATAATAATATTAAGTAATAAAAAAGCTACCGACGGCTATTTGCCGTCGGCAGTTTGATTATTTCTTAAGCTTTCTTGCGCCTATCTTGTCAAGAACCTGTCCGCATATGTCGGGATAATCGGAGGTGAATCCGATAGCGCCGTTTTCATAAGCCGCTATGATATGTTCCTCTTTCTCTCCTGTTCCAAGATATACACAGGGCTTGATTCCCATAAGCTCGAACTCCTTGAATCTTTCGGGAGGAGCGACGGGCGTACCGAAATCAATGGGGAATCCCTGAGGAGTTTTTGTGCCATGAGTAAAGAGGCAGACCTCATCGTAATACTTGTAAGGATCATCCTTTTCCCAGCCCTTCATAGCAGACTTGGGCATAAATCCATGGAAAGAGAAATCTTCCTTAGAGTATCTTGCATGGAGCCATGCTGCAAGACCGGCAGAAAACGTAAGAACGGTCAGCCTTTCCTTTCCGAAGATTCCATACTCCTTACACAGAGAAAGTGTAGCCCCGGCAGAAGCGTATGCGAAATCACCAAGCTCCTCGGGATAATCCTTAAGCTCAAGAAGAATTCTTACATCGGGACGTGTAACCATAAGCTCTAAGAACTCATCAAAAGTAGGAACTCTTTCGCCCTTGAATTCCTCGCCGAATTTGATTCCGGCATCAGCCGCTTTGACTTCTTCGAGAGTCATCTCATATATCTTACCCTTAGTATCTGTGGTACGGGCAAGATTTGCATCGTGACATACTACTATACGGTAATCCTTGGTCATATGAACATCCATCTCGATAGAGTCAATGTCGAGAGTGAGCGCCTTGCGGAATCCAAGCATAGTATTTTCAGGGTATTTTCCGCGCCAGCCTCTATGACCGGTAAGTGTAACTTTCTTATCCATTTTTTATTTTCCTTTCTTGTATAAAAAGATTACAATGTAATTATATCATTTTTTAGAAAAAAGTCAACATTTATTACAAAATTTTGTAATAAAAACAAATCCTATCTATTGCTCAAGATAGACTTTGTCTGAAATGTGATCCGAACGTTCCGCCATCAAATTATTTTATGTTTTATTTCCGGAGAATTGGGTCATATAAAGATCATAATATCTTCCCTCTTTTTGGAGCAATTCTTCGTGATTGCCTGTCTCAACAACACGTCCTCCGTCCATTACAACTATCATATCGGCATCTCTTATGGTTGAAAGGCGGTGTGCGATTATAAGACTTGTGCGATTCTTCATAAGATTTACCATAGCGTCCTGAATATTTTTCTCCGTTCTTGTATCAACGGAGGATGTAGCCTCGTCAAGTATCAATATCTTCGGGTCGGCAAGAACTGCTCTTGCGATAGCCAAAAGTTGGCGCTGCCCCTGCGAGAGATTAGCTCCCGCCATTTTCAAGTACGTACCGTATTTTTCGGGCAAACGCTCGATAAACTCGGCGGAATTGCTCATTTCGGCGGCGTGTATCATCTCTTCGTCCGTAGCGTTCTCATTCGCGTACTTGATGTTCTTCTCTATCGTGTCAGAGAAAAGCACCGTATCCTGAAGAACTATCGCCGTATTATGTCTGAGGTCTTCACGCTTGAGGTCATATATATTTACGCCGTCAATAAGTATCTCACCCGAATCTACGGGATAGAAGCGCATAAGCAGATTGACGACCGTCGTTTTTCCGCTTCCCGTCGCGCCAACGAGCGCTATCTTCTGTCCGGGCTTTACGTCAAGACTAAAATCGTAAAGCACTTGCTTACCCGGAACGTACGAAAAATTGACGTTTCTGAACGAGATCTCGCCGCGCACCTTTTCGGTCTCCATAGCGACATCGCCGCGCCCGTCCTCATCCGGCTGATCCATTATCTCAAATACTCGCTCAGCACCCGCGATAGCCGTTTGTATCGAGCCGTAAAGCTGAGCTATCTCGTTAATGGGACGCGAGAACTGCTTTGCGTAAATAATAAACGATGAGATCATACCGATAGACGGCAAAATTCCCGTATACGCGAAATATCCGCCGAAAGCTGCCACGATAACGAAACCTATATTCGAAATACAGTTCATTATGGGGCCCATTGAGCCGCCTAATATTTCTGCTTTGATCCCGACCCTCGTCAACTCGTCCGAGGTTTTATTGAACTCCTCAATAACGTCCTTTTGCTTATTGTAAGCGACTATGGACTTATATCCTGTTATCATCTCTTCTGCATGTCCATTAAGATGTCCTAACGTTTTTGATCGTATTCTGAACATCTTTCTCATTATCTTTGAAAGCGCTCTCGTAACAATTACCGTAAGAATAACGCTTACCATGGTTATAAGAGTGAGCTGCCAGCAGTAGTAGAACATTATCGCGACGGTTCCGATTATCGTCAAAACACCCGAAACGAGTGAGCCGAGACTTTGCGACACAGTCATAGAAATATTTTCAACATCATTCGTCATACGGCTCATAATGTCTCCGTTTGAATGAGTATCGAGGTATTTTATGGAAAGATTGTCGATCTTCTTAAATAGATCGTAGCGCATTTTTTTGACTATTCGTTGGCTTAAATGTGCCGAAAGCAGAGTTTGCGCCAACGTACAGAGCCCGTGAATTACGTAAACGATTATGAGCCAGATGAGCAAAACGCTGATAGCATTAAAATCCCTGTCTATTATGAGGTCTATTCCCTCACCCTGAAGCGACGGAGCTATTACCGACGCCACGGTCAATATAAGCACCGAAGCAACGAGGAATATAAGTAAAAGCATCTCGCTTCCAAAGTATTTCATAAGTCTTGCGAGTGTCTTTTTTGCTTCTTTCGGCTTTTCTACCGCCTGACCGTAATTTCGTGGGCCTCGGCGTATTACGTTAAACTGCTGCTCGTTTTTCTGTTCCGCGCTTTTGAAATGCGCCTCACTCGCATATCCGGATTCAAAACCGCGTGGGAGGTTTTTTTGAGTGTTATTATCCATAATTATGTTTTATATCTCCATTTTAAGAATAATTTTAAAATTCAAATGTGTTCGCTTTGCGAACAAAAATGGGGTTGGGTCCCATTTCTAATTTGAATTTGTTTGCGTGAACAGTGATCTTCATTTTAAACAAATGAAAGCTTCACGCTAATCCTCCTTCAGCTGTGAATTGTAGATATCACGGTAGATATCAGACGTTGCCATAAGCTCCTCGTGACTGCCGAGCGCGGCAATTTTTCCCTTGTCAAGAACAGCTATCCTGTCCGCGTTCTTGACGGAGGCTATACGCTGAGCTATTATTATCTTCGTCGTATCCGGTCGCTCTTTTTTTAGCGCCGAATAAAGCCTTGCCTCGGTCGCGAGGTCAAGCGCGCTTGTGGAATCGTCAAAAATAAGTATTTCGGAATCCTTAAGGACAGAGCGCGCAACGGAGATTCTCTGCTTCTGTCCGCCGGAGAGCGAATGTCCTCCCTCCGTTACCTGTGTATAATATCCTTGACTCTTCCGGCAGATAAAATCATCTGCCTGAGCGATCTCCGCCGCCCGCTTTATTTCAAAAGGATCAGCCGAATCCTTGCCCCAACGGATATTTGCCTCGATCGAGCGCGAATACAGCTCCGCCTTCTGAAGCACGATACCGACTCGGTCGCGAAGCTCACAAAGCTTATAATCCTTAACGTTCACACCGTCAACAAGTATTTCACCGTCGGTCACGTCGTAAAATCTCGGTATAAGATTAACAAGCGATGATTTCCCGCTTCCCGTTGCTCCGAGGATCGCGAACGTCTCTCCGGATCTTATCTTAAAGCTTACGTCACGGATAACGGGATAATTCGCGTCTGGATATGTAAAGCTTACGTTTCTGAATTCTATCTCTCCAGATGCCGAAGGAGCATTCTCCATTTTACCGTCAACAATAATATCTTCGGCATTCAGTACCTCGCGGATTCTCGCCGCAGATGCCTTAGAGCGTGTAAAGGTCTGGAAAATGTTAGCGACCATCAGAACGCCGTGCATTATCTGCGAAACATATGTAATAGATGCCATTATGTCACCCGTTGACGCGCCGGATGTACCGTTAGCAACGCTGATGCCGGCAACGTAAAGGACCGCGACAACGCAAAGGTTCATAACGATATTCATAAGAGGACTCATAAAAGCGAGAAGCGACTGAACTTTAAGATTTATACTGCAAAGCTCAGTATTGGCGCGGTCAAAGCGGCGAAGCTCGTAGTCCTCTTTAACATACGCCTTGACGACTCTCGCACCGGTTACGTCCTCCTGCATTACGTTATTGACACCGTCAAGTTTTTTCTGAACGATGCTGAACATAGGCGATGCCTTAAGCATAAAGAATATTATAATTCCTATGACGAAAGGTAGCGTGCAAACAGTAATAAGAGCAAATTTCGGAGATTGAAAATAAAGCATAATAATACCGCCAAAGAACATAACTCCGTTTCTGACAGCCATTCGTATCAACATCATTACCATGTTCTGAACCTGCGTTATGTCGTTCGTCAGCCTCGTTACGAGTGAGCCCGTTGAAATTTTGTCGGTCTGCTCGAAGGAAAGCTTCATTATTTTTGAAAACACAGCTTTTCTCAAATCATTGGCGAATCTCTGGGCCGCAAGATTGGCGAAAACCCCGCTCATTATTCCACAGATTCCCCCGAAAAGCACGAGAACTATCATTCTGACACCGACCGACAGAATAATATCCATATTTTTTGCCAGAACACCGTCATCGACGATAGTTGACATCAACTCGGGCTGAAGCAAGTCCATTGCTACCTCACCAACCATAAAAAGCGGCGCAAGTAAGCAGAAGAACCAATATTTCTTCAAATATTTAAGCATCTGTTACTCCTAAAATATACTAATAAAATCATATAAGAGTATATCACCAAAATAAAAACAAATCAATGAATATAATTATAAAGTTATTTTAATTTTAAATGATTGACAATCAAGGAAATAAATGATATAATAATGATGTATTAATAATTTTATTTTAATTAAGGAAGGTACAAAATTATGGCAATTCTTAAGGGAAACGCTGTCGTAGGACAGTCCGGTGGCCCTACCGCCGCTATTAACGCAACGCTCTCCGGCGTTATCAGAGGAGCATTTGAAAACAATGATGTAATTCCTACCATTTACGGTATGAGAAACGGTGTTGACGGTCTCCTTCGCGAGGACCTCATCAACCTCACCGAAATTTTTGATGAAAAGAAGCTCGTTCAGCTCGAGCACACCCCCGCTGCGGCTCTCGGATCTTGCCGCCGTAAGCTCCCCAAGATGGGCGAGGACGATGCTGTATACGAAAAGCTCCTTGAAATATTCAAGAAA
>JAZRUP010000062.1:0-2393 GCA_045652645.1 Eubacteriales bacterium
CATTCGATTGGCAGAAAGACTTTGACTCCGAATATCTTGAAAGCATCAAATATTACTGTCTTATAATGAGTGAGGAATATATCAGAAATCACTTTGCTGACATAAAGAAATATGCAAACGTCATTGAAAATCGTTTGGATGTTGAATGGTGTACCATTGAGAGCGTTTTGACAGATAATGCGGAAGTCCTCGCCCTTGCGAAAAAGCATAATGTAAACTTTATTCTCATTGATGACCAATACGAGATTAATATTGATCTAGATTGATAAATTCCAATTTGTCGGGCAGACAATAGATTGAAATCACACACCTTTTTACTGCTCTTTCGCATAAATCAAAAGTACCCCTTATGGCACCTGCTCTACGACAGGTGCCACAGTTATATTCGCCTGCGGGGAGTTATAGTGGTATTCGGCTATCGCCGAGTAATATTCGCTACGCGAGCTTGGAGGGCGAATATAATATCACTGCGACCACAACAATATCACGCTGACACGGTCAGCACATCACTTCCAATTTGATATGGTATTTGTGCCCACAAATGCAGTGCTTGTCAATTAAAAAACCGATACGTAATCGATCCGTATCGGCTTTTTCTTTGTTGAGATTTATTTAGTTCTGTTCTCTGAAATTTACCGTTTGCGCTTTGGCGTCCATAGAATCAACTATCGCGAGCGATTCAAGGTGGTAGCCGAGATTTCTGATAGTTCTGCCGCCGTACTGAAAGCCCTTCTCAATAACGATGCCGATACCCTCGACCGTTGCGCCCGCGGATTCCGCTATTGAAATAAGTCCCTGAAGCGCGCAGCCGTTCGCGAGAAAGTCATCGATTATAAGCACGCGGTCGTTCTCGTTCAAAAACTTCTTTGAAACGATGACCGTATTTTTGTTTTTGTGCGTGAAGGACTCCACCTCGGCGGTGTACATATCTCCGTCGATATTTATGCTCTTTGATTTTTTCGCAAATACCATCGGTACGCCAAAGCATCTTGCCGCCGCGTACGCGATCGCTATACCCGATGCTTCTATCGTCAAAACTTTCGTAACGGGCTTGTCTTTAAAGCGTCTGTAAAATTCCTCGCCTATCTCGTCAAGCAGCTTAACGTCCATCTGGTGGTTAAGAAAGCTGTCGACCTTAAGCACGTTTCCCTCTTTAATAATTCCGTCTTTAAGTATGCGTTCTTCAAGAAAATTCATGGGTCAAGCTCCTATCAAAAAAGATATATTTATTATAATCCCTTTGTCGTTTTTTGTCAATAATTTTTCCGTTATTTTATAAATATCCCAACGACCGTTACCGCCAAAAACACGGCTACGCATAAAGCGGCATACGGATTTATAAGCGCGGAACGGTAATTTTTTATAAGCTCTGACCTGCCCGCGGGCTCACGGTAAGATGACGGCTCATCGTGCTTTGAGTACCCCGAATAAAGCTTCGCCGCGCCGCCGCAAAAAACGACTGCCGACAAAAGCAACAATATTATAAGAATTATTATAACTACTCCGACACTTCCCGCGGTTATATAAAATTCCGTGATGTATTGCTGTCCGAAAATACCGAAAAGATTATACACGAAATGCGCTATCATAACGGTATAAAGCGAACGTGTCGCGTATAGAAGAAGCGCGAGCACAAGCCCCGCAAATATATAGACCGTTATCTTCGCGAAATTGAAATGAAGCAAGGAGAACCAAAGGCTGCTGAGCGTTACGGAGCAGATAACTCCGTATCTGTCGTATTCAGCGCAAATGATCCCCCTGAATATCAGCTCTTCTCCGAACGCCGGAAGCGCCGCGTAAGCTAAGATCAGCCAAAGCGCTCCGAGAGGGGTCGCGTTATATTTTGATACGAACGTGTCGTAAAGCGAAAAGCTTCCCTCAAGCGAGCTTTCACCCGAAAAGTTAATGCTGAGCAGCAGACAGCCCGAAATAAGGGCAAAGACCGCGGCTGCGGTCACTATCGTGTGCGAGAGCCTTGGGCGAGTCATTCGAAGTCTTGACGCGTAGCGTTTAC
Source organism: Eubacteriales bacterium (assembly GCA_045652645.1). Lineage (GTDB taxonomy): Bacteria > Bacillota > Clostridia > Oscillospirales > CAG-272 > RGIG3994. The sequence continues at coordinate 2,015 of JAZRUP010000062.1, forward strand.
CGTCAAGTCTGAATCTCGGAAGGTCGCGCAAACGGCACCATACCGCCCCCGACAAACCGAACGTAAGTAAATGGAGAATAACGAGCGTCAGATATTCGTTTCCCGCCTCGGAGAGCATTCGCACGATAATTTTTGACAAAAGGAGCATTATGAATACAAAAAGTACGAGCATCGCCGGGTCAAGCCTGAATTTTTTAAGCTTTTCGGGCATCTTTATTGCCTTTAATTTTTTTAGCATAATTCTCCTTTCGGTATATATGGTAGAAATGTATGGGACGTTGCCCTAAAATCCGAAGGGGGCTCTGCCCCTGCTCCCCGCTTTTTATATGCGAGACGCTGTCTCGCGCTCTGCTTAAGGAACTTTTTAGAGAAAAGTTCC
>JAZRUP010000063.1:0-10482 GCA_045652645.1 Eubacteriales bacterium
AGATATTAAAAAGAGATGCCCTATGAACCACGTCACCGTTATGTTCAAAAAAAGCGCGGTCATGAATGCGGGCGGGTATCTTGATTGGCATTACAACGAGGATTATTACCTTTGGATAAGGATGCTTCTCGCGGGATGTACGTTCGCAAACACGGAAAAGGTGCTCGTAAACGTGCGTGTCGGGAAAGAAATGTATCAAAGAAGAGGCGGCGTAAAATATTTCAAAAGCGAAGCCGGTCTACAAAAATATATGTTAAAGAATAAAATAATTGGCTTTTTCACTTATTTTATCAACGTAAACAAGCGGCTTATCGTGCAGGTGCTGTTGCCCAATAAGCTTCGCGGATGGGTATTTAAAAAATTCGCCAGAACAAGCACGACCGAAAAATCAAATACTACCGGAGCGGAGAAATGAAAAAGCAGATCACGTTAGAGGAATTAAAGCAGATAGAGCTTGACACACTTAAAGAGATCCATAAAATTTGCGAGGAGCAGAACTTCAGATATTCCTTGGCGGCGGGTACGTTGCTTGGCGCGGTACGCCACGGCGGCTTCATTCCGTGGGATGACGATATAGATATCTTTATGCCAAGACCCGATTACGACAGATTTATCGAATACTGCAGATCAAACGAAACCCCATTCAATATCCTCTGCTCAGAAACAAATGAAAAATACAAATACCTTTTTGCCAAGGCAATGGCAAAAAACACGGTAATAATAGAAGAATTCGGGAATCCCGAAAATATAGAAATGGGCGTTTACGTTGACGTTTTTCCGATAGACGGACTTTCAGACACATATGAGGGCGCAAGAAAAGAATTCAATAAGACAAGCTTTAAGCGTGAGCTTTTAGTCGCGTCGAATTGGAAAAAATTCGCGAGAAGCAAAACAAGATCGTGGAAATATGAGCCTATACGCTTTGCTTTCTTTGTCGCAAGCCGTTTCGTTTCCGCGAAAAAGCTGATCACGTCACTAAATAAGCGTTTCAGGAAAAATTCATTTGAAAAATGTCTTTTCGGAGCTTGTATCATGAGCTCATACAGATTCAAGGACATTATGTCCGCTGATATTTTCAAGGATTATACGGATATAGAATTTGAAGGCTGTACCTTCAAGGCGTTTAAAGATCACACGGCCTATCTTTCAAACATTTACGGTGATTATATGAAGCTTCCCCCAGAAGACAAAAGAGTAACTCACCATTCGTTTGAGGCATATTATAAAGATTAAGAAACAGTTAAAAATATTATAAACGGACAGATAACATCATGAGATCGGTTATTCCTATTTTCTCGATTTTATCTATCTCCATTTTATTACCCTTATCAACCGGATGTTCAAAAAATAACGTGAATAATCTTTTTCACGTTCGCGTTTTGTGACTTCAAGAAGAAAGGAAGCTTTCTCATATACGAAAGCCATAATTACAATTATGAAAAACAAAAAGGCCGTCGTTGTTGGCGGAAGTAACGGAATAGGGCTTGCTACAGTCCACGAGCTTTTAAATCGCGGATATACTGTTACTGTGGTTGACAAGCTCCAACCCGATATCCCGTCCGATAACGAAAAAATAAATTATATTTTCTGTGATCTTCAAAAATTCAAAAGCGAGATCTTCGAGGAGCTCAGCAAAGACCCCGACGTCGAGCTTCTTATGATAACCGCGGGGCTCGGGCGTGTTGCCGATTTTGAATATCTGCACGAGTCAGAGATACAAAAGCTTTTTGACATAAACGCCTCGGCAACCATAAAGATCATAAGATGCTTTTATGAAAGGATCAAAGGCGACGAGCCGTTTTATTGCGGTGTTATGGGATCTGTTGCGGGGCTTGTCTGCTCTCCTATGTTCTCGGTCTACGCGGCAACAAAGGCGGCTGTTTGCAGATTTACGGAAAGTGTCAATATCGAGCTTGAGTGCGCCGGTACTCAAAACAGAATACTTAATGTATGTCCCGGCTCTGTCAAAGGAACAAAATTCAACGGCGGAGAGAACGAGCTTTCGCTTATATCAAAGCTGGCTTCCGATATAATAAGCAAAATTTTTGAGCGCGAGGAGACGTTCATTCCGAACAGCGAGATCTATAACGACGTTATCGCGCGGTATAAAAATGACCCTCATAAATTCGGAACGGAAAGCTATATATATAAGAAAAATTCCGGACGTGTCAGCAATGAGAAACAGGCCAAGATCGGATACCTTTCGGGAACTTTTGATCTTTTTCATATAGGACACCTAAATGTAATTAAGCGCGCAAAAGAACAGTGCGATTATCTGATCGTCGGAGTTCATAAGGACGCCTCTCACAAGGGCAAGGAGACTTTTATTCCGTTCGAAGAACGAATAGAGATAGTCGGCGCGTGCAAATATGTGGATAAGGTAGTTGTGTCCGAAAAAGAAGACAGCACCGCTTGGGAGCTTCATAAATTCGATATTCTTTTTGTCGGAAGCGATTATAAGGGCAGCGAAAGATTTTTAAGATATGAAAAGTTCTTTGAAGACAAAAATGTAAAGATCGAATATTTCCCTTATACTCAAGGCACAAGCAGTACGCAGATACGCGAGCACATAACAAACAAGAAATAATCAAATATAATGATATGAAAGTTTTAGTAATAAGCCACAATGTTTTTTGCAAAACTACAAATATGGGAAAAACACTTATGGCATATTTCAAGGGGTGGGATGCGAATAATATAGCCCAGCTTTACGTCCATTCCGAAATACCGACCGACGATATTTGTAAAAATTATTACAGAATGACGGATAAGGAGATCATAAAATCCGTATTCACAAGAAAAAGCGGGACAATTTTCAGAGAGCAAGATATAAAAAAAGATGAAATAAATTCCCGCGTTGATACAGGCGTTACAGCTCAGCTTTATCAAAAGGCAAGAACGCGTACACCTTTAATTTATTTCGCGAGAAATCTTTGGTGGTCGCTCGGCTCATGGAAAACCAAAAAGCTACTTGCTTGGGTGGATGAGTTTTCACCCGACGTCATTTTTCTTGCCTCGGGAGATTATTCGTTTATTTACAAAATAGCGCTGAAGCTTGCGAAGCGAAAAAACATACCTCTTGTTATCTCTTGTATGGACGACTACTATTTTAACAACCATAATGAACGCAAATTCGGTGGCAAAGCCGTCCATAAAGCCTATATGAGGCAAGTTCAAAAAACAATGAAATACGCTGACTGTATTTTCCCTATATGCGAGAAGATGAGCAGAGATTACAGTAAATTTTTTAACAAGCCTTGCCACACGCTCGGAACACCGTCAAGCATAAAGGAAAAGCTTTCTTGCGAAAAAACGAACGCTATCTCTTATATCGGAAATCTCGGCTACAACAGACATTTACAGCTCATAGCAATCGGAAAAGCTCTTAAAAATATTGACTGTAAAGAAAAGCCCCAATATATAGACGTTTATTCCGCGGAAACAAGACCTGAGATCCTCAACGTGTTGACAGAGGAAAACGGGATAAAATTCCACGGAAGCGTCTCAAGTGACAAAGTGCTCGAAATAACAGGACAAAGCATGGCTGTTATTCACACCGAATCCTTTGACCCCGTTACAAGAAAAAGCGTCGCATACTCGGTTTCAACGAAAATCGCGGATGCACTCGTTAGCGGCACGTGTATTCTTGCGTACGGTCCGTCCGAGATAGCGTCTATCGAATATCTGAGAGAAAATGACGCGGCTTATTGCATATCAGACCCATTAAAGCTTGAAGAAGGTCTTACGGAACTTATAGAAAGCAAAGAACTGCGTGAAAAATATATTGATAACGCAAGTGCTTTGGCAATTAAAAATCACGACTCGGATAAAAACTGTAAAATGATACGAGAGGTTCTTGAACAGCTAAAAAAATAAAGAACCGTATAAATATTTTAAGAAAGGAGGACAAAACAAATGTTGATATATTATTTGGCTTACGGATTTATTATATTCACTGCATTTACTGTTAAACGTGAAAACAAAAGCGAAAACATAAAAAGAACGATATTGATAAGTGCCTCCCTTCTGACGTTTTTGTTTGTATTCGGTTTAAGACATCCGTCAATGGGCATTGACTTGGCTTACGGTAGCCCTTTCGGTTATCTCGGATCTTTCGAAAAAATATCAAATATGTCCCTTCTTGAAGTCATAAAGATGGAAAAATTCCAAAATTACGAAAAGGGATATGTAATTCTCAACAAGCTCATAGGATATATTGGAAAAGATCCGCAAATCTTTATTTTTGTTTATTCGCTCCTTACGTTCTTGCCGATCTCTTATGTAATATACAAAAAAAGCAACAATCCTCTTTTCTCAGTTCTTATTTATATGGGACTTCCCTGCTTTGTGGCGCACTTTTCAACGCTCAGACAAATACTGGCGATCGGCATTTGTCTTTTGGCTGTTGACTATATCGAAACAAAACAGCTCGCAAAATTCTTGGTTATCGTTTTTTTGGCAACTACCATTCACTCATCTGCGATACTGTTCCTTGCCGCATATCCGGCATATCATATAAAACTGTCCCTGCATTTCAGATTGGCGTCATTATTCGCGCTTCCCTTGTTATTTATCTTCAGGATCCCTCTTTTCAATATACTTAGTAAGATACTGAAAGACAATGCGGAAGCCGTGGACAACGGAAGTATAAATTTTTTCATTATACTTATTATGATATATATGTTCTGTATAATGTTTTTCGACATTAAGGACAAACGGATAAACGGATATATGAATATTTTTTATATCTGCTGTTTCTGCCAAATATTCGGCAATATTTATATGACGGCGACAAGAGTGGCGTGGCTTTTTATGACTATACTCGTATTTTTGCTGCCGCTCGGACTTTCAACGATGAAATCAAAGCGCCAGTCCGATCTCTTTAGTACTATGATAATGGGAGCTTTTATCGTTTACGGATTATATAGTATTCAAAATACATCCTGGGCGCAAGCAGTACCTCATAGCTTCTATTGGGAATACATTTAAAAAAGGAGAGGCATTATATATATGAAAATAGCGCAAATAAATACCGTACATTACGGAAGCACAGGAAAAATAATGCTCCAGATCGCCGATCTGGCAAGATCAAGAGATCATGATGTCCTTACCTTTTCAAAATCTTGGAAGAACAACAGCTTTAAAGGTAAAGATCATTATTATATAGGCAGTTATTTTACTAATCTTATTTCAAGAGTTTTAACGCCTATATTCGGAAAAGACGGTTGCTTTTCATATTTTTCCACCTCGGCTTTGATAAAGCAATTAAATGATTTTGATCCCGACGTTATTCATTTGCACAATATACACGGCTGGTATCTTAATTACGAAAAGCTTTTCAAATATATAAAAGAAAAAGATATTGCGGTAATATGGACGTTGCATGATTGTTGGACTTTTACCGCTCAATGCCCGTATTTTACCATCTCGGGATGCGAAAAATGGAAAACAGGCTGTCATAATTGCTCTCAGCTCCGTGAGTATCCTGAAACTTACATCGATTCATCAAAAAAGATGTGGCAAAAAAAGAAGGAAATGTTCACGGGAATAAAGAATATGACCGTTGTCACTCCTTCAAAATGGCTTGCGGGACTCGCAAAAGAATCTTTTTTGGGCGAATACACAATAAAAACTATAAATAACGGAATAGATCTCTCCATATTCAAGCCGACCGAAAGTGATTTTCGTCAAAAATACGGCTGTGAAAACAAAAAAATACTCCTCGGAGTATCTTTTGCCTGGGGAGAAAGAAAAGGTCTTGACGTTTTCACAAAGCTATGCGAAAGGCTCGATCCCGAAAAATATCAGATAGTTCTTGTCGGAACCGATGAAAACATAGATAAACTGCTGCCAGATGGCATAATCTCAATTCACAGCACTCACGATCAAAAAGAGCTTGCTGAAATTTACAGCGCTGCGGATCTTTTCGTCAATCCCACAAGAGAAGAAAATTATCCAACTGTCAATATGGAATCAATTGCTTGCGGAACCCCCGTTTTAACCTTCAGAACCGGTGGAAGTCCCGAGATAGTTGACGAAAACTCGGGATACGTCGTTGATTGTGACGACGTTGACGCTATGGAAAAAGAAATTAACAGGATTTGCTCTGATACCCCGTACACAGCTGATATGTGCCTTGAACGCGCGAAAAGCTTTGATATGCACGAAAGATTCAAGGAATACGTTGATCTGTATGAAAAAACAGTATGACAAACAATAAGGTTATAAAAAACGCCTCCTGGATCATAGGATGCAGGATAGTTCAGGCAATATTAAATCTTATTGTATCAATGCTCACGGCAAGATTCCTCGGCCCTGACAATTTTGGTATTATCAATTACGCGGCGTCTCTCGTGGCTTTTGCCGTACCCATTATGCAGCTCGGTCTTTCGGGGGTTCTTGTAAGAGAGATCGTTACATCTCCCGAGGAGGAAGGAAAAACCGTAGGCACAGCCCTCATTTTGTCGTTCTTGTCTTCCGTTCTAAGTGTTCTCGGGGTAACGGCATTCGCGTTTTTCGTGAATGCGGGCGAAACGGTCACGATAACCGTTTGCTTCTTATACAGCTTACTCCTTTTGTTCCAAGCGCTTGAAATGACACAATATTGGTTTCAGGCAAAATACCTTTCAAAGTATACATCGCTTATAATGCTCGCGGCTTACGCCGTAACCACAGCATACAAAATATTTTTGCTCGCGACGGGTAAAAGCGTTTATTGGTTCGCGCTGTCTTACGCGATAGACTATTCTCTTATCGCAATAGGACTTCTTGCGTTTTACAAAAAGCTCGGTACTCAGAAATTGTCGTTCAGCAAAAAACGGGCAAAAGAACTTTTGTCAAGATCAAAATATTATATTATATCAGACCTTATGGTCGTGGTTTTCGCTCAGGTAAGCAAGATACTTTTAAAGCTTATGACAGAAGACGCGGCAGATGCCGCCGTCGGATATTACTCTGCGGCAATAAACTGCACGACAGTCACAAGCTTTGTGTTTATCGCAATAATCGACTCGATGAGACCGCTTATACTTGAGTGCAAGGAAAAAGACGAAAAAGCGTTCGAAAGAAATCAAAAAATGCTTTATTCCATAGTCATCTTCCTATCACTTGCCCAAAGCCTTGCAATAACTCTGCTCGCAAAGCCATTAATAATTATCCTTTACGGAGCTGACTATCTTCCCGCGTTAACGTCGCTCCAAATAGTTTCGTGGTATTCGGTATTTTCATATATCGGAAGCGTCCGAAATATATGGATACTCGCCGAAGGAAAGCAAAAATATCTTTGGGTAATAAATCTGATGGGAGCGATTTTCAATATTATTTTGAATTTCACCCTGATCCCAACGCTTGGAATACTCGGAGCCTCGATCTCGACTCTTGTAACACAATTTTTTACCAATATAGTAACGGGCTTTATCATCAAGCCGATACGGCATAACAACAAACTCATATTCGAGTCACTCGACCCGAGGATCCTCATAAATGCTTGCAAGAAAATAATAAAAAGATAAAAAAGCAAACGCAGACCTACGTCTGCGTTTGCTTTTTAGTTTTGCTTTTTTATATTTGAATAAGTATCCTTTTGGCTGCATCCGGCTCGACCGCCTCCCGCGCAGGCACAAGCGCAAGCACAGGCGCATCCGCCTCCACCGCCACGTCCTCCTCGTCCGCTTGACGAATGAGCTTGACTTGCTCTTCTGTAATGCGGATTCGTTCTTCCGTAAACGTGAATTCTGTAGCCGTATCCCGTGAGGAATCCCCTTCCCCTGTTATAGGAAACGTAGCTGTCGATAATATACACCTCAACCAATATAAGCACTCCGATCACAAAACAAGAGAGAACCACAACGCCTATTTTGTCGTCTTTTAGATCGTTAGACGCTCCCTCTCCGTCAAACGGCACGTGCTTAACCGTTTTCATTCCCGCAAAGGCTTCGGGCGCGTAGCTGACGTACATTCTTTCATACTCACCGCACTCAAGGCTTCCCGACCATAAGTAATAACCGTCCTCAATGCTTGCGTTATCGGCGGACAAACAGCCGTCAGACAGCTTCCAACGGAAATCGTATCTTTCAACGGGTGTCGCGTTGAACCATCCCGGAACGAACTCGTAAAAATATCCGCCAGTGGTAGCGCAAAGCATATTATCCTGCGTAACCTTAAAAGAAAAGCTAAACACGTCACCGTCGACATACTCACGCACAAAATCCAAACGAAGTGTGATATATCCGCCGTCAACGTTCTTTTCATATCTCACGATGTTGTCAGAAAGAGAGCTTTCGTCAACAGTAAAATGCTGATTCGCCATACCTATCTCAACCCATGTAAGCGGCTCCGACTCATCTACCGCTTCCCATAAAAAGCTGTATTCGATCTCAAGCATTCCGTCTTTTCTCGGCTCGACCGTGACGTTATATTCTTTTATTACGTCCTGAGGCTCCGGTTTAAAAAAGACAGCCAGAGCAATAAGACCTATCTGCGCGATAACTATAACAATAAGCCATACAGTCTTGGCTACGGGAAAGGTTCGGTGCTGTTTTACGTATTCCTCGGAATAATTGTTTTTATCCTTTTTAAGCTTGCTCATTTGCGCTCACCGTCCTTTCCGTCCCTGAACGGGCACGACAAGGCTTCGTCATCCGTCATATTTCGCAGCTCAAGGCACTTTTGGTTTTTCCAGATGCACTTGAAGCTATCCGACAAAATATTTCCAAGCCCCGAATCGGAGCCGAGCCAGCTTTGGCAAGGAACAACGGTTCCGTCGGGCGCTATCGCCATATTACTGAGAGCCGCGCCGCACATGGGAACGTTCATGTTTATCGACTCAAGCTTTTCTTTTGAAATAAGCCCCGGCGAGGTGAAGTCCATCTCCATATCGGCACTGTTACAATAAGTCTTTGCCTCACTTATTATATTAAAGAGCGCGTTTTCGTCAAGATCGTATTCTCCGTGATTTGTCCCCGCCATACCCGTGCAGATAAGACCGCTCGCCGTCACAAAGCGCACTCCGAGCGAGTGAACGAACTCAAGCGTTTTTATGTAATCCGCATTCTTTTTGCAAAGAGGGGTGTTAACGCTGATGTCAAGCCCTGTCGCTACGGCATTTTTTATACCGTTTACTGTGTCATCGAAATGCTCACTGCCAACAAGGGCGTTGTGAGTATCTCGGTCAGAGGAATAAAGCGTTACCTGAACGCTGTCAAGCCCCGCCGTCTTGAGCTTTTCGGCAAGATCTTGAGTAAGAAGAACACCGTTTGTGTTAAGTCGGGTCACAAGGCGCTTGGCGTATCCCACCAAAACGTCAATATCATCCCTCAAAGTCGGTTCGCCTCCCGTAAACGTAACCATCGGGATATGCGCATCATAGAGCTTGTCAATGACCTTTTTCCACCCGTCGGTGTCAAGCTCATCTGTCGCGGCTTTACACTGCCCCGCCGCATAGCAGAAGGTGCATTTCTGATTGCATTTCCACTTTCCTTCAGTGTCCGTCATCGCGCTCACCATGAGATCCATACGGTGCGGCGCGGTCATATTTTTGGCGTAAGTACGCACGGAAAGCTTCTCAATATCTATCTCGGGATCGTTATTTTTAGCAACCGCGAAAAGTACGCGAAGGATCTCGTAAAGATCATCCTCGATCGCCTCCTTCGACGTCGAAGAATATACCGAGCGAACCGCTTTTACGGTTTTTTTTACGATATTTTGCTCGTCCTCCTCGCTTATCGGCTTTCCGTCGAATTTATTGACTTCCCTCATAAAAGCGGAAAGCAGAAGAGCCCACGAGTACCCTATCGGGAGCATATAATAGCCGTTTAGTATAACTATATACGCGCGGCTTGAAAAAAGCCTGAATTTGGGCGGTACCAGATGTATTCTTACAACGCCGGGACCGCCCGGGTTAAAGGTACAGTGGCTGACGCCGTTTTTGTATTCTCTGTATTGCGCTATTTTATTTTGAATTCCCATTTTTACCTCGCATTTTTATCCGCAAGCTTGCGTATAAATTCGTTTATCTCATTGCCGACCGCCGTTACCTCGGCAAAAAACTCCTTAGACGTCATCCTGAGTATTCCCGAATGTACCGCCGAGAACTGAACGAGTCTGTCGCCCGTTACGACGTGGATAGTGTAATCGGGTCCAAGCTCGTGCATCATCTGCTCGATGTACGCGTCGGCTGTCTGATCCTTTTTCGTGTAGACCACTCGATAGCCGTCGCGCAAAATATCTGAACCGACTCCGTCCTTGACGAGATACGCGTCAAAAACAACTGTCAGCTCGGTCTTGGTAAACGCCGCGTAATTGCTCAGAATGTCAAGCAAGGTCTCCCTCGCCTTCTCAAGGCTGAAATCCGCTATCTCTTTAAGATCATCCCATGAATAGATGACATTATATCCGTCTATTATTAGCAGCTTTCTGTTCTTTGGCGCAAGCTTCTTTTTAGGAACGTGCTGTGGCTTTGCCGAGGAGATCCGCTTAGGCTCC
>JAZRUP010000064.1:0-1549 GCA_045652645.1 Eubacteriales bacterium
CACCTCAGGTTCTTCGACAGCCTTAGGTTCTTCGACAGCCTTAGGTTCTTCAACCACCTCAGATTCTTCGACAGCCTTAGGTTCTTCAACAGCCTCAGTTTCAGAAATGAAATCTGATGTGTCCAGCTCAAACGATGATCCGGTTTTTTGGGGTTCATCATCAATATCAGTGTAATATTTACGCAGAAGCGCCTTAACGTCATCATCAGTCATAGGCTTCTGCTTTTTTTCTTTTTTAGGGGGTGTTTCCGCATCGACGGCGGTAGTTTCTTTAAGCTGTTTTAAAAGCTCTTCTATTTCTTTTGATGTCTGATCCTTAGCCATCGACGTGCCTCCTTTCAAAATTTTGATAGATTATTTTTTTCGTTGCGCGTTAGCGGCGGCATAAAGAATTACCGCGCCCGCGGTCGATACGTTCAGCGAATTGACCTGACCGTACATCGGTATCGATACGATAAAATCGCACGCGTCCTTTACTACCTTTGATACGCCATCTCCCTCGCTTCCGAAAACGATAGCGGCAGGACAGTCAAAGTCTGTCTCGTAATACATATGTCCACCGGCCTCCGCGGCAAAGGTCCATATTCCCTGCTTTTTAAGCTCGTTGACCGTCATCGCAATGTTAGACACTTTCGCTACGGCAAGATGCTCGATAGCTCCCGCCGACGCCTTTGTAACGATGGGGGTAAGTCCCGCGTTACGGCGCTTGGGGATAATAAGTCCGTGCGCGCCCGCACCTTCCGCGCAGCGTATCAGCGCGCCGAGATTATAAGGATCGCAGATACCGTCGGAAATGACGATAAGGGGCTTCTCTCCTCTCTGACGGGCAATTTCGAGTATGTCTTCAACGGTTGAGTATTCCTTCTCCGCCGCCATGGCGATAACACCCTGATGTGGCGCTCCGCACGCAAGAAGGTCAAGCTTTTGCTTCTCGGTATCGACGACGGGAATACCGCGATTCTTCGCCTCCGCGATTATAACGGTAATAGAGCCCTCGCGCTCGCCGCGCTGAACCATAAGCTTGTCCACGTCGCGTCCCGATTTAAGAAGTTCTCGAACGGCGTTGCGACCAACGACAAGACCTTCCTGCGGCTCGGGCTTTTCAAAATTTCTTTCTTTTCTTTTGTCGAATTTTTTATCAAAATTTCTTTTTTCCATAAAAATGTACCCTAAAACAATAATTATATGTATATTATAGCACATTTAGTCGGTTTTGTACAGAGAAAAAGCGAAAATTCCCCCCAAAACCGTCCGACACGATACGACTTTCTCAAAAAACGTGTCGTTTGGGGGCAAAAATATGCAAAAAATCGATTTTTGTTGTAATCTCGACAATATTTTACAGGGGCTCTGCCCCATAGCCCGCTTAAGAAACTTTTTGAAAAAAGTTTCTTAAGAATCTTCAAAAACTTTTAAAATAAGGATATTTTTATATTTATTTGCGGTTCGTTCGTCGCTCGTTCGCTCCGAACGAAAATTTATAAAGTTTAATTTCGCGTCCGAGCTGTTAGCTTGTTTTAAAGTGAAACAAGGTTGCGGCACCCGGACT
>JAZRUP010000065.1:0-3165 GCA_045652645.1 Eubacteriales bacterium
CATATAGTTTACACAAACGCACAAACGCACAAAATAATTCAGGAAAATATCGGCAGATCGGCGATGTACTCGGGCAACATAACGGGTACGGGCCCCCGATACTGCCCGTCGATAGAAGACAAAATAGTCCGTTTTGCGGACAAACCAAGGCATCAGCTTTTTGTTGAGCCTATGGGAGAGGGCAACGACGAGATGTATATTCAAGGCTTCTCGACCTCTCTCCCGACGGACGTTCAGCACAAAATGCTCCGCTCGCTTCGTGGCTTTGAGAACGCCGAGATAATGCGCTACGCCTACGCTATCGAGTACGACTGCGCAGACCCTACGCAGCTTTATCCGACACTTGAATTTAAAAATATAGAAAATCTCTACGGCGCGGGGCAATTCAACGGAACGTCGGGGTACGAGGAAGCCGCCGCGCAGGGCCTTATCGCGGGGATCAACGCCGCCCTCAAGCTGACGGGCAAGGAGCCTCTCATACTCACGCGCGATAACAGCTATATCGGCACGCTTATTGACGATCTCGTTACGAAAGGCACGAACGAGCCCTACCGTATGATGACATCAAGAGCGGATTACAGAATGCTCTTGCGTCAGGACAACGCCGACCGCCGCCTTACCGAGCTCGGACGCCGCGCGGGACTCGTTACGGACGCGCATTACGCGAAATATAAGGAAAAAGAGCAGTTGACCGACAAAGAGATCGCAAGACTTGAGGCAACGCACATCTCGCCCGAAAAGGCGAACGCGTTTCTGCGGGAGATAGGCGAGACCGAGGTACATTCGGGCGTCTCCATCGCGGATCTATTGCGTAGACCGAGGATCGGTTACGCGGAGCTTGCGGCAGTTGACGCCAACCGCCCCGCTCTTCCCCGAGGCGTTGTAACGACCGTCGAGGTAAGCGTAAAATACGAAGGATATATCAAAAAAGAGCGCGCGGAGGTCGCAAGGCGCGCGAAATTCGAGTCGACGAAGCTCCCCGACGATATAAATTACGCGGAAATCAAGGGACTTCGCATAGAAGCCGCGCAAAAGCTCGGCAAAATAAGACCCTTGACAGTCGGTCAGGCATCGCGCATCAGCGGCGTCAATCCCGCCGACATCTCCGTACTGCTTATCTGGCTTGGACTTCAGTAAGTTAAACAACCGCCTAAGCGCGAAGCTATTAAAAGTTTTAGTCCACCTTTTTCAAAAGGTGGCACGGATCCAACGCCGTGTAGCGTTGGGCGCCCGTCGCAACGGGCGAAATTCCCATTCGCGTTAAAGAAAAGACAACCTAAATTTTGGGTGCGAAGTACCTAAAATTTGGGATGTCTTTTCAGCGAATAAACTATGGCAGTATTATTATCATAACTCGTTAGCTACTTTGCTGAAAAACCACCCCAATTTTTAGGAGCTTTGCTCCCAAAAATTAGGTTGCTTTTTCTTTGACGCAAAGGATTCGCAGGGCTCTGCCCTGCACCCGCTTAAGAAACTTTCCCCAAAAAGTTTCTTAAGGATCTTCAAAAACTTTGAAAAGGCTTCGCCGCGATAGCGGTGATGCCTTCACTTCGCCGATCAAAACGTTTATTTTGTTAAGGAGGGCATAGTTTTGAATTTCAAAAAAGATCTTTTCACGTCAAGTGACGGCAAGACCGCCGTTTCTTATAAAATTTACGCGCCCGAAAACCCGAAAGCCGTTATACAGCTCTCCCACGGTATGTGCGAATACGTTGAGCGCTACGCACCTCACGCGGAATTTTTCGTGTCGCAGGGTTTCGTTTTCGCGGGTAACGACCATCTCGGTCACGGTGATACCGCTAAAACGCCCGAAGAACTCGGCTATACCGTTTCTGCCGACTGCCTTGTCGAGGACGTTCACAAAATGACGGAAATTCTCAAAGCCGAATATAAACTCCCCGTTTTTCTCCTCGGTCACAGTATGGGCTCGTTTATCTCCCGCTGTTACCTCGGGAAATACGGCAAAGAGCTTGCGGGCTCTATAATCAGCGGTACCGCAGGCTCCGGAAATCCCACGGGACTCGGAAAGCTCCTCTGCAAGACCATAGCCGCGTTCAAAGGTGACACCCACCGCAGTGAGCTTGTAAAATCAATATCCACGGGCAGTTATTCCAAAAAATTCAGCAAAAACGCACCCGCATCCGCTTGGGTGACCTCAAACGACGCGATCCGCGAAAAATACGATGCCGACCCGCTTTGTAATTATGTTTTTACCCTCAACGGTTACTATAATATGTTCGACCTGCTCGGTCGCGTTTCGAAAAGATCGTGGGCAGACACAGTTCCAAAAGAACTCCCGATAATGCTTATCGGCGGCTCGGATGACCCCGTCGGCGGCGCGAAAGGAATTACCGAGGTATACGAAAAGCTAAAAGCAGCTGGCATGATCGACCTCAAGATAAAGCTCTTTGACGGCGCGCGTCACGAGCTGCTCAACGAGATCGAGCCCGTCAGGTACGAAACGTATAAACTCATTACAGATTGGATAAACGATAAAATAAAATGATAACACTCAAAGAACTCAAAGAAATAAAAGGCGTTTTTCTTGGTGTTGACTTCGGTGACGCGAGAACGGGTCTTGCCGTTTGCGACCCGTCGCATCTTATAGCCTCAGGACGCGAATGTCTTAAAATAAAGGGGCTTGAAGCGGTTGCGGAGGCTGTTGCGGAATATGCGAAAGCAGAAGGTATCACTGCTATCGTCGTAGGGCTTCCCCGAAATATGGACGGCTCGGAGGGCCATCGTGCCGACCGCGCGAAGCGCTTCGCGGAAACCGTCGAGGGATTATCGGGACTTCCCGTGGCACTTGCCGACGAGAGAATGACGACAATGGCGGCGTCAAGATACCTTAACGCGACGGACACGCGCGGAAAGCAGAGAAAAGGCGTTATCGACACCCTCTCGGCGCAAATAATTTTGCAGAACGCGCTCGACAGAATGAAAAATATTTAAGAAGACATCACCAATTCGGGGCGAAGCAAAGTCATCACCCTTTCAGGGCGATGACTTTTGAAAAGTTTTAGTCAAGTTTTTTCAAAAACTTGCGGTTTCCAAAGGCGGAGCCTTGGTCGCCCGTCGCAACGGGCGAAATTCCCATTCGCGTTAAAGAAAAGACAACCTAAATTTTGGGTGCGAAGTACCTAAAATTTGGGATGTCTTTTCAGC
>JAZRUP010000066.1:0-3343 GCA_045652645.1 Eubacteriales bacterium
GGAGGTGTAAGCACAGTAATGTGTTCAGCTGACCGATACTAATAGACCGAGGGCTTGAACTTTATTTCTAAAGTCAAGTTTCGTTTACTTGAGTTTCGATTACTTCTTCTTTTACCTTATTCGGTTTTCAATGGACATAGAGTCATATTACAGCAGGAATCAAGAACGGTTCCTGCTGTTTTTCTTTTTATCAAATTATCAAAGCGATTCTCGATATTGCGCGGCGACATCGATGGGAGTTGATACGCGGACTGGAATTTCGCTTTTATAAAATAACGGCTGAGCCAAAGTTGTGAAAAACAAGCTTGACTCAGCCTTTTGTTTTATGAAATAGAAACAATAAGTGTTGTAAGAGATTTTTTCTGTTCTTTCGTCGGAAGTTTGAGTTTTCCGTTGTTAACTACTTCTTTTAAACAATGGAGAATAAACCATCCGTCGCTAGAGAAAATATATTGGAGTACATATTTGTGCATATTTTGCAACTGTTTTGGACTTTCTTTAAGAACTGCATCGATAAACTCTTTTTTCAGTTTTTCAAATTCATTTCGATGCTTTTCTTTAATACGGTCACCAATTTCTATAAGTTCTCTATTGATTTCAGCATCCGAAAGATATAAGCAACGGAATTTAATTTTATATTCGCCCAACTCTTCGTTGGAAATAAAGCTGTCACCAACTTTTGCGCAAACATCGTTGTGTGTTCCACGGTCTCGTGAGATCAACGAAATATATCCGCGCTCGACAAGATAAGCATAACCTTCTGCGGACAGGTTATCACCATTCAAATACATATTTAACAAGGACAAATCATGATGAATGGTATTCTTATAATTATCGTCCATACGTTTCTCCGACCACTCTGAATCAATTCTCCATACCTTGAATTTTTCACCAAAACCAGTCCAACACGGCCCGTTGAAATTTTTCTTACTATCAAAATATAGTGGTGCTACAACATCGCGTGGCGTGATCGTTGCATAACAAATATTATTACCGCCATCAGGACGCATAGTGGCGACTTCTTCAAATGATATACTATCATCCATCAATCGGCTTCCGCTCATTGCCGCAATGTACGGGATCAATGCCCATAACATAAAATTCTTGTCTTTTGGGGGATCATAATTAAATGTAAACGGCTCAATCGAACCGCCCCAGATTCTGCTATCGTCTAAAATTCCCGAAATCATCAGCTCGTCAAACAGTTCATTTGCAAAAATATTCGCTGCTTTCAAATACATTTGATCGTGTAGATGATTATATTCAGTGGTAATTTCTTCCAAAAGAATATTACAAAGATACTTATCACCATTTTTGATCAGAAGTCCATATTCTTCAAGCCTATCAACTTCGTTTTCAATATATACAGGTGATACACCGAGATCGTCAGCGATCATATTTATTGTCTTTGCTTCTTTCAGAACAGAATATTCAATATTTTGAGCGATGAGTGAATTAAAGAATTTAGAAGGGGATCCATTAGCCCCGACAAATCCGCTGAATCCACACAAATCAAATTTTATCGGATTAAATTTAAGTTCACTTGTTTTTCTCATAGAACCAATACCTCGTTTTAATTCTTTTTTTGCTTCAAACAAGTGCCATTTGACTGTGCCGAGGGGAATACCGAGCTCGTTTGCGATGTCGGCTTGCTTGCGGTTTTCAAAATAGTACGCTATAACTATTTTTCGCTGTAATTTTGACAGATACGCTATCTCACCCTGCAATCGTCTGAGCGTTTCGGTATTGTTGTTTGTATCTGCGCCTATGTCGGGGTCTGCGAGAGTTTCCGAAATCTCGTCGACAGAAACACCGATAATGCTCTTTGCCGAATCTCTGTAATAATTGCTGAGAGTGTTGTGGGCGATCGTCCAAATAAACTTGCCTACGTCGCCGATGTCGTTCTTTATGAGAAGCGCGCGGAAGGCTTTTAGCACTATCTCCTGCGAGAGATCCTCCGCGTCCTCCGTGCTTTTGCAACGCTTCAGCGCAAAGCCGAATATGGGCTTCAGATATTCTGTTATTATCTTTTCAGCATCTTGTCTTGTCACTTGCTTGTACCTCGTTTGAAAGCTTTCACCCATATAGACACGCGAAACAAAAAAGGTTGGAAGTTTTTTATAATTATAGCATAATTTTTTTGTTTAGTCCACTTTTGTTTTTTCTGCCCGGACAAACTGCTTTTTGCGCAAAGATAAAAAACGGACTGAATCACGATTCAGTCCGTTTTTTATGATAAAATTAAAGTACGCAGTGTACGGGGATACCATTCTTCCATTCGGGAGATGTCTCGCCCTCGATCAAGGGAAGGAGATAATCAACACCCGCATCGGTGATGTTGTTAGCTGCTTCGTTGATGTACTCGTCGTTAACGTACTTGATGGCGTTAGCGATCTTAGATACGTCGGAGTGACCCATTTCGGTGCGGTAAGGATTGTCGGAAACACGGTCGATAGTGATCATCTCGCGAGTTACGCCCTCACGCGCAAATTTGACAGCAGCCTTGCCGACTCTTACAGACTCGTCAATATCGGTCTTGGACTGGAGGTGAGCCGCGCATCTCTGGGGGAGGTTGAGCTCAATGGAGCGAACCTTGCATCCGAATTTATCCTTGACCGCAAGCTCAAGAGCCTTTGCGGTACCGGAGAGCATCTTGTGACCGAAAGCGTCAACTCCTGTGCTTGCGGTTTCACAAACGTAACGGCCGTCAGCAAAATGAACGCCCTCGGAAACAGCGATAACTACGTTGGGGTGCTTTGAGAGCGCCGCTTCAACGTCAGCATAGAAAGCATCCATATCGAAATTGCGCTCAGGGAGGTATACGTAATCGGGAGCACATCCAGTTACCTTACGGCCGATAGCGGCACTTGCCGTGAGCCAGCCTGCGTCACGTCCCATGATCTCAACGATAGTAACTGCCTTTGTTGTATAAACTGCGCAGTCACGGATGATCTCCTGCATAGTTACGGCGATATATTTTGCCGCGGAACCAAAACCGGGAGTGTGGTCGGTAACAACGAGGTCGTTGTCAATGGTCTTCGGAACACCGATGATCCTCATCTCGTAGTCGTGTCCCTTTGTGTAAGCGGAGAGCTTTGCAACGGTGTCCATAGAATCGTTTCCGCCGATATAGAAGAAGTAGCGGATGTCGTATTTCTTGAATATTTCAAGGAGCTTTTCGTAAACAGCGTCGTCCTCACCCATCTTGGGGAGCTTGCGGCGGCAGGAGCCGAGGGCAGCGGCGGGAGTATGCTCCAAATCGTCGATCTTAGACTCATCGGCGGAGAACTCGGTCAGATCCACCAAGCGTTCTTCGAGAAGGCCCAAGTCGGAGGCCAAGCGG